>JBHADY010000046.1:0-8212 GCA_041855325.1 Ignavibacteriota bacterium | reverse complement strand
TAGCAAGAGTTTTTGCACTAGTAAAGTTTGTGCACTCTTGGTGTTTGCTTTTATAATTGGTGCCACTTTACCAGACTTCGCACAGACTCTCATTAAGGAGAATACAAATACACAAAACCAAACTGCAATCAGGCAAAAGCGAACTCCAGTAACGCAACAAAAGAAGCCTGCTGTTAGCACCACTCCGAGAGCCAATACCAATAATAACCCGAATGCTAATATTAGAAAAAGAGCTAAAGAAAGACAAAGTCACCAGGAAGAGGATTCGTACTATCAAAACCCACATAATGTTAAGTTTCCAGACGAGTATTCTGAGCTTGATGGCAATCAAAATGCCAACAAGATGAGAAACGATGCTATAGCCCGTATATTAGATAGATCAAAGCAGAAATACCTTCAGGCATTAAAATTAATCCAAAAGGGAGATACGCTTAATGCTGCAAGATTTTTCGAACATGCTATTGATATCCTAAATAAGGGTGCATCGAACCAAGGAATGGAAAACAATGAGGAGTTCTCCGAATTGGCTCAGTCCATCATTGATGACTATGAAACTTACATTAAAAGTATAGATGAGCTCGATGCCTCTACTTCGATGGCACTCGTTAGAGATAGACTATTCCAAGAATTTGAGAAAATTGAGACTACTCCAGAGCTTAATCAGGAAATTAAAGAGCATAAGCCACTTCCTGCGCTTACGACTCCTACGAACTTGGTTATCCCGCTTGATAGCAATGAGCTTGTGGATAAGTCAATCATTTTCCTAACCGAAAGACCTGCCGGAAAGGCATTCTTTAATAAGGTGCTAGCGAACTCTACTCGCTGGTTCCCTATGATGAAACGCATCGCACGCGAAGAAGGAATGCCGGAAGAGATTATTATGATATCTACTTTCGAGAGCGGACTAAACCCGAATGCAGTATCCTCTGCCGGTGCGGTGGGACTGTGGCAATTTATGCGTGCCACTGGTAAAGACTATGGCTTAAACTCGCGTCCGAGTATTTGGTTAGACGAAAGAAGAGACCCAGAGAAATCCACACGCGCGGCTATGCGATACCTTAAGACGCTGCACCAAGACTTCGGTGATTGGTACTTAGCTATGTCAGCATATAATGCTGGACCTGGAAGAATCCGCGGAGCTATGAAGAAAATACAAAACACCGATAGCATTAACTATTGGGCAGTGATGAAAGCTCTGAATATCAAAGAGACTCGCGGATACGCTCCTATGTTCATAGCTATCACTAAGGTGATGTATAACCTCGAGAAATTCGGTATTGATAAGAGAACTATTCAGTTCCAACCTGAATATAAATACGATATTTATACTCTGAGGGAGCCAGTTTCGCTTACTGCAATTGCACAAGCTGCCGGCACTAACGTTCAAGAGATTAAAGACTTAAACCCAGAGTTAATAAATGGCGCTACTCCGGCTGATTTAGCTGAATATAAGGTGAAGATACCTTATGGTTCTTTGGCGACTTTCACAGAGAACTTCAATAGGCTAACTCCTGAAGAGAAAATGCCTTGGGTAATATACACTACTCAATCTAAGAAGGAAACTATGGCTGGAATCGCTCAAAGATACGGCGTTTCAGTGGCTCAGCTTGCTTCAGCGAATGAGGGACTATCCAGCAAAGGAAGATTAGGACGAGGAGTAAGAGTGAAAGTTCCTATTAGCAAATCAGAGGACTCGCACAAACGCAATATGCAGGAAACTTCGGGAAGTAGCAATACTCAATCTACTGCAATAAAAGCACCTAATCCTAGTGTTATTACGAACAAGAAGATGAGTGCTAAAGAGCTGAACAAAAAGTATAAGAATTATCCTCAGCACGAAGTAGCAAAAGGCGAGACTATATTCACAATAGCTCTAAGATACGGCATGCGTCCTGCTGAGCTTAAGGAAATCAATGGCTTGCCAGCTGATGATGATAGAATACGCGAAGGCCAAATGCTACGCGTTAGCCCATCAGGTGATTTCAGTGTTAATGAAGCTCCTGCAACAAGCAATAATCAAAATGCCAACCAAGCTTCTTCTTTCGTTTCTCATAAAGTAAAGAAGAATGAATCTATAGCACAAATCGCCGCTAAATATGATGTTAGCGTGAAGGACATCAAGAAATATAATAAGATTGGAAAAAAACTGAAACCAGGACAAAAGCTGAAAATACCAACAACTAAGAGCGAACCACCTGCAGTAACAACAAGCAGAAATACACAGCCTCCTCCTGCACCTAACAAGGCGATCAAGCACACTGTGAAAAAAGGCGAAACATTAGATGGAATCGCTAAGAAATATAATGTTACTATAGAGCAGATTCAAGCTCAGAACCCAACTAAAGTGCGCGGAGATGTTATTAAAGCAAATACTCAGCTTGAAATTAATCCAAGCGTTTCTGTGGCTCAATCTACAGCAACAAACACAAAAAAAGACAAGAGAGATAAGGCTAATGAAACTGCTAATGCCAAATCTAATAAATCTAAGAAAACCAGTAAAACTTACACAATCAAAGCTGGCGATACTTTAGAAAAGATAGCAAGGAAGCATAATATGACAGTAGATCAATTAGCTAAGATAAACGGAAAAAACAAAAATAAAATTCTGCAGATAGGCGAAAAGCTGAAAGTAGAATAAATACCTAAGCTATAATCATTTATCTACCAATATACAATTACAATACATAATTACTATAATGGATATTACATCATTTATCACGGCGGATTCTGTCGCCGTCGGTTTAGAGGTCAAAAGCAAAGATGAGCTGATAGAGAAGCTACTTGTTTTAGCGAATAAATCAGGGAAAGTAATAAACTTAAGCGAAGTAAGAAATGCAGTGCTGGAACGCGAAAAACTTCTTTCAACTGGCATAGGTGACGGCATAGCTATTCCCCACGCTAAAACTCAATCGGTTAGCGATACAGTTTGCTCTGTTGCAATTCTAAAAAATGCTGTTGACTTCGATTCAGTAGATGGCGTCCCAGTAGATGTTGCTTTCCTACTTTTGGGAAGAGAAAGCAACGTAGGAGCGCACTTGCGTTTGCTCAGCAGAATATCACGCTACCTGTGCGAACCCGAGAAAATCTCTAAATTAAGGACAGCAAAAAATATAGAAGAACTGCTTAATGTCCTCTCAAGCGAAGAATAAAAAAGGCTATGATACACATCACAGCCTTATTTGTTTATTCTGATTGTTTTGGGGTCTATTCCCTAATATCACCTTCATCTTTGTAATTAAAAGCTTCGTAAGAACCTTTCTTTCCGTATAGAATTTCCATTGTCGCATTTTCGAGCTTAGCTTCTATATCTAACCACTTAGGATGAACCGGAGTTAACT
The DNA here is from genome assembly GCA_041855325.1 of Ignavibacteriota bacterium. Lineage (GTDB taxonomy): Bacteria > Bacteroidota > Ignavibacteria > Kapaibacteriales > UBA2268 > CALLXS01. Next base: position 4,874 of record JBHADY010000046.1, on the reverse strand, counting down.
TAGAATGCTTCAATTGCTCAGCAAAAATCGGCATAAGCGGAAGAGTTTGGAAGTATTTATCATTATGATAAGCCTTATCAGCTGGGAAGCCAGCTTCTTTAATAGCTTTGCATAGCTTCAGCGCGTTTTCGCCATTAGTCATAAAGTTTACAAACTTCTCTGCTAAGGCAAGATTCTTAGTCGATTTATTAATAGCTAAATACTCAGCACCTGCGAAGGACACACCCATTTTATCAGCAGTTACACCCGGAAAGAGTGTAACGGAGTAGTTCAGGAATGGACTAGTCGCTTTTACCTTTTCAATCAGCCAAGAACCGCTAATCCAAATACCGATTTCCCCACGTGCAAACATATCATCGAGCTTCTTCTGAGTTTCGATAATGCCAACTTGGGATAGCTTCTTATACATCTCTACTGCTTTAATGTTCTCAGCACGGAGGAAATTAGCCTCGCCATTATCATCTATAACTTTACCGCCATAAGTCCAAATGAATGGAAGTATCTTCTTATAGAGACGGTGCGGATCAGAGCCATTAACACCAAAACCATAAACGCCGTTACCGAGAGAGTTAATTGCTTCAGCACATTTATACATTTCGTCTAAAGTCTTTGGTGCTTCTTCAGGCAAACCAGCTCGCTTGAATAAGTCTTTATTATAGAATATCACTCTAGAATTCACCACCCAAGGTATAGCATACAGCTTTGAGTTCCATCTGCCGGGAACTAGGAAATTCTCATCAAAGTTTTCAGTGTGATAAACCTTAGGGTTAAGCTCCTGAAGTACATCTTTGGATGAGAATTGGGCTATCCAATCAGAGCCTAAGTCCAGAACGTCCGGTGCTGTGTTGGAATTAAATGCAGCGAATAGCTTCACCTGACCGTCATTCCAGCTGAGTTCAGTAGTATTTACTTTGCAGTTGTTTTCTTTCTCGAATTGCTCGATTAGCTCCATAACTGCTTGTCTTTGCGATGGTTCGCTCCAGAAGTGCCAAAATGTAATTTCTTCCCCAGAGCCTTCTGTGTCGCCTTTACTGCAGGAAACAAGCGAACTAATCGCCACTGCATACAGAGCTAATAGTAGTATTGAGAATACTTTTTTTAGTTTAAACATTTTGATTAGATGTATAGTTATTAATTACTTTCTTAGACTTCAAAAATACGTATTTTTCTACAATTATTGAAAAGAAAATAAAATAGGGAGAGACCTAAGCCCCTCCCCATCAAATAATAAATTTATAAATAATTTAGTTTAATTCTTTACGCTTACGTATCTCGAAGTATCTTTAATAATAGCGGAAATCGCATCGTCTATAGCTTCTATAGACTTCACGGGCAGTCCCCTATAATTGAATATTTTCTCATTGCCATTAAGCATTAGTGTCATCTTGCAGAAAGGCAGATCAGTTGCACCTTCGTGGTGGCGTTCTTCGCTTAAGTCTTCGAATATCTTATGTTTCATCGCATAGGCGTATAAGGACTTAATTTCATCATCGCGAAGTGCTATTGTATATTCGCCTAACTTCGGCAGATTATTAATAGCATTTAGCTTCATTTCGCCATCTTTAATTTCTGCTACGTATGCCTCGCACTTGCCAAAGCATTCAGACTTAACTAATTGAATATTAAGTGCTTTAGCATCTTCAAGAGATACATTATCTATCTTTGCAGTAGTCTTACAGCAAGATGAACAAGATATCCAAAACAATGAGCTTAATAATAATGAGATAATTAATATTTTGCTTTTCATAGTATTAGTTCTTTATGAATGTAATACGTTCAGAGCGTTCGCCATTAGCTACTTCGATAATGTAATTACCATTAGCTACTCCGTCTAAATTCAGCGGAATAGTATTTTCGCCGACATTAGAGAAGAAAGTAGAAGTTTTAACTTTTCTACCTAAGTTATCGAATACAGTAAGATTTAATTCTTCAGCTACTGAGTTAATCAGTTGAATATTAGTGTTATTCACTGCTGGAGTTGGGTAAATCTTGCCAATCATAAATCCATTAACTGTTCCGTTAATGTAATCCTCTACAGAGTTCAGATTAGCTTTGAAGTCGAGCTTATAATAAGCTGAGTTCACTTCTGGCTTCCATGATCTCATATTAGGAGCATACTTCTGATTGTGATTAAACACTAAAACAGTAGTATAAGGTAATTGTTTGTTATATGGTACATCTATAGAAGCAGCTTGTCCAGCGAAAGCATCTGCAGTGTAAACTTTGAAGTCAATTTTTTTGCTTGTTTTATCTTTAAGTCCGTGTTGGCAAATAACAAGCACTAAACTGTCAGAGTTGTTATGAGGCTGCAGAGTGTAAGTACCAGTGTTTTTATCGATAAAACGAATATAGTGCGCACCTAATCTATTAAGAATAGCTTCATCAGTTTTCTTAATATCAGTTCTATTAGAAACAGAAATTTCATTTGCTTCGCCTAATGACTTAGAGATTTGATATCTGATTATCGGAGATGAATATCCCTTAACATTAAAATGTTTACCTTCTTGGAAATAATATGGCTTATGATCTGGATTATCAGACATAGTAATACAAGTTGTCCAGAAATCTTGCACTACTCTATTAAGCGGAAGACCGTAGTGATCCATAGTAGAGTTAAGTGCTTGTAATTCTTTCTGAGATTTAGAGAAGTCGTATAATACTTTAATCAGTTCATCACCGTATCTATCAGTTAAGTATCTGAAGAAAGTCCAAGAGCCATAAGGGAATGTGTAATACGTACCATTTGAATTACCATCTGGGTTATATTCGCCTCTTGGATCATAGTTTAGTCCAATATTAGATTTACTATAAAAGTTATTAACATAATCTAATGGGTCATTTTGCTCTGGAAAGCCCCACATTTCAGACCACACAGCAATACCTTCTTTAGCGAACATATTCAGGTTCGATGCAGAGTATGCCATTTGCACGCCGTGCATAAATTCGTGAATAATAGTAATTTGCGCTGCTACTGAGTCAGTATATCCAGCAGGCTTGCCATAAGAATAGCCTTTGTAATCAGAACGCACCACTATGTAAGAACCTGTTGGCTTAGGACTATAATGTTGTGGAACAGTATAACCCAAAACGCCGTCTTTGATAAGTTTTGGATTATCAGTAATATAAACTTTATAAACATCAGCGCCTTCAGTAGTTGGTCTTGCTAAGCCAAACTTCATATATTCATCTAAAGAGTATGAGAACCAGCGAGCATAGTTTTCTACTAAATCTGGGTAACCAGATTTATCTTTATCAATCCAAGGAATAGAATCATCGCCTTCAGCTCTATAGAAAATCTTAAAGTGTCCGTCTGGGGAAATATATGTATCTGGGAAATAACTTTCGTCAATGTCAAACAGAGAATTAAGGTAGTCTTGGTCTTCCTTACTTAAGAAAGCAAAATTCTTCTTTGCCTCCATAAGTAAGTGAGTTAGTTCTCTACCGGTAGGGTTTTCGATTCCAGCACCCGATTGAATTTGCTTAATCTCGCTAATAATTTGTTTAGCGATGCCTCTTGCATCATCATTTGATGGCATTGAGTATGCGAATGCTGGCAGTAGTAATCCAAGCATTACAGATAAAAATAGTTTTTTAAAATACATCAGTATTCCTTTCGAGAAAATATTTGTTGATCAATAATATTTGTTGTTCTTTTACGTTTATGTATACACAAAAAGTACACAAATAGTTACATTTTTTTTTAGCAATGGATAATAATATAATGCAATATAATGAATAATCAAGATAATATAATAAACAAACCAGAATGGGTGCCAGAAGATGCAGGTTCGGAATTTACAACAAATGTAATGAGTGGTATTGAATCCAAACACGACGGCTCTCACTCAGGTGAATTAAATTCACTATATCGACCAGTTCGCCGAAAAAAGCTATCTGAAGACGACTATGTTAGCGGCATTTTAGATGGAAACTTAAGCGTTATTTCGAAAGCAATAACATTAGTTGAAAGTAATTCACGCACACATATAGAATCTGCACAAAAAGTAATAAAGAGAATACTCCCAAGCACAGGGAAAGCTATAAGAATAGGCATCACAGGGCTTCCAGGCGCCGGAAAAAGTACATTCATTGAATCTTTCGGACTATTCCTCTGCGACTTAGGTCTTAAAGTGGCTGTGCTGGCTATCGACCCAAGCTCTACTATTACAAAAGGCTCTATTCTTGGCGATAAAACACGTATGGAGCTGCTCTCTCGCCGCAAGAATGCATTTATTCGCCCTTCCCCAAGTGGCGGTGCCTTGGGTGGTGTGAACAGAAAAACTCGCGAAACAATCTTAGTATGCGACGCTGCTGGATATGACGTAATCCTCGTTGAGACAGTGGGTATTGGCCAGAGTGAAACGACAGTGCGATCTATGGTTGATTTCTTCCTATTGGTACTTCTCCCAGGTGCTGGCGATGAGCTACAGGGTATTAAAAAAGGCAGTGTCGAGCTGGCGGATGCTTTAGTCATCAATAAAGCTGATGGCGAATTAGTTACCAAAGCCGAACTAACGGCTTCTCAGTATAGAAACGCGGTGCATTATATTCAGCCATATACAGAAGGCTGGGAAGCAAGGGTATTGACTGCCTCTGCCATCACTAAGTACAATATTGATACTATTTGGGAACTAATCAAAGAATATATTAAGTTCTTAAAAGACAATAATTTATTCGATAAAAGACGTAACGAGCAAATCCTCGAGTGGATTTACTCCATTGTAGAAACTGAGCTCATTCAGTCCTTCTATCAAAACGACAGCGTAAAGAATATGATAAAAGACATAGAGCCAAAGGTACTCACTGGCGTAATGACCCCAACAACTGCCGTAAGTTCCCTACTTAATACTTACTTCAACAAGTAAATTTATTTT
>JBHADY010000045.1:0-9152 GCA_041855325.1 Ignavibacteriota bacterium | reverse complement strand
GTCGGCTCTTTGATATTCAAAGATGCAGTATTTTCGGCTCAGTTCCTATTGGTTATTAATTCGCCGGTGTTCGTTTTCAGTGGTTATACTTTCCCGACTTGGGCGATGCCTAAGTTCTTAGAAGACTTTACATATATAATCCCCGTGAAGCACTATTTCGATGGTTTCTTCCCTATGTTTGTGTATGGAAAGACCACAGAACAGGGCATACTCCCGCTATTCATACTTGGGACTATACTTTGGGGAAGCGCCGTTGTATTGCTCGTTCTGCATAACTATATGCTGAAGGTGAAGCACAGGAAAGGAGCATTAGCCGTATGAGAAGACTATTCAGCGACATACCAAAGCTAATACTGCGTGAAGCAAAGTTAGTGTTGGCGGATAAGAGTATATTGATGATATTCCTCGTGGCGCCATTTGTATATCCATTCGTATATGGTGCTTTCTATATGAACAAAGCAGAGGAAAAAGTGAAATTTGCTTATTGCGACGAGGACGACTCACCTCTGTCGCGTCAGCTGATACGCGATATCTCCGCTTGCCAGACTATAGGTATATCAAAGCGTATTTATGACTACTCTCAAGTGGAAAGCGACTTGGCTTATAATCGTGCGCACGCGGTTATTTACATACCGAAGAACTTCTCTACTAATATTAAACGTGGGAAATCCGCTACGGTGAATTTAATTCTCCCAGCGGGACGTTTGCTCGTAACAAGTGATTTGGGTATTCCATCTTACTATATGAGTGCTGCCTTTGGTGCGAAGATAGCAGCTTCATACTCTGCGAAGAAAGGCGTGCCTATATTCAATGATAAGTCCATCGCCCAGCCGATAGCCTTCGAGATGAAGTATCTTAATAACCCATATCTAACTTATGGGGATATGCTTATGCCGGCGATTATAGTAATCGTCTTCGCTCAGGTGATGCTAATAGGAGGTGCGACGATACAAGCAAAAGAATATGCCTTCAATAAGAGGCGAGACCTCTTAAATAGCACGAGTACATTCCTATCCGTGATATTAGCAAATAGCGTTCTTTATCTTAGCGCCCTTACTTTCGCAGGTTTATTCGTTCTTGCTTTGGTCGTGCCATTCTATGATATACACATAGCGCCGAACTATCTAGATTTATTTCTCATTAGCGAGCTTGCTATGCTTACTTGCTTGGTATTTGGTATGTTCCTCGGCACTTTCTTCAAGAGCAAGATTAATGTATTCATAGTGCTGGCATTTACTTCATATCCATTCTTCCTAATGAGTGGATATGCTTGGCACTGGGAGCAATTGCCGAATGCAATGCAATATGTGGCTAAATTTGTGCCTATGGTGCCATTCGTGCAGGCGTATCAGATAATTACACAATACGGAAACGGCATATCTTATGCTGCTCCGCAGGCTATTAATATACTATTGCTTTTGATATTGTATTCTACTTTATATGTGGTAAGAATGCACTATCTAAAGAGGAAGAATGCTATAATTCCTTGATTTAGAGGAGAAAACAGAAAAAGCTCGCCTCCGATTGGATGTGAGCTTTTTCGTAATATCTAATCTTATGAATTAGTTTATTGCGCCCAAGTACATAGGTATAAGTCGCTTGGGTTTATCATAAACTCATTCTTCGGCAGCAGACGGAAAGTAAAGCCCTGCATACCTGTGCCAGAGCATACGTAAGAGCCTTCGAAAATGTAGTTGTTGCCTTCTTGGCGGGCGAAGTTCAGAGTCTGATATTCTTTGTTAATAAGCTCAGACTTATGGTCTATATTGCCATATACCACTTGCACGGCTACGTCGTCCGGATTGAGAGTGCCTAAGTATATCTCAGCTGATATTTTAATCTCTTTGCCTATATAGTTTTCGCCTTCGCTCAGCACGCGATAGTTCACGAACTTCAGTTCTCGCCAGTGATATTCTATCTTATCTCGCCAATTCTTATAGTTCTTTGCATCGTGTGCGTAGTTATCAGTTAAGCGTTTATAGTTCTTATAAGCCGGTATATAGAACATACGCGTATAGTCTTTTATCATTCTCATAGTGGAGAAATTACCCGCAATAGTCTTAATAGAGTTCTTCATCAGGGTAACCCATTTTTCCGGAACGCTGTTATAACCAGTTCTTTCATAGAATGTATTAGTGATTATATTTTCGAGAGAATCATATATAGCATCGGATTCTATAATCTCTTGTTCTTCGTAGTTAGTGTATTCCTCACCATTGCCTATAGCGAAGCCATTTGAGCCGTCATAGCTTTCGTCCCACCAGCCGTCAAGTATGCTGAAGTTCAGCGTACCGTTTAGCCCGGCTTTCATACCGCTTGTGCCGCTTGCTTCCATTGGTCTTACTGGGTTATTCAGCCAGATGTCGCAACCTTTCACCATATAGCGAGCTATGATCATATCATAGTCTTCGAGGAAGATAATCTTCTTTTCTAAGCCGTATTGTCTTATTCTTTGGATTATACCTTGGATTACTTCCTTTCCGGCAGTATCGTGTGGGTGTGCCTTACCAGCGATGATGATTTGCACGGGCTTTTCTGGGTTATTAACTATCTTAGATAGTCTTTCCATATCTTTAAAGAGGAGCAAAGCACGCTTATATGTAGCGAAGCGTCTTGCGAAGCCTATGGTTAGCACGTCGGGATCTAAGTATTCGTTAATAGTTCTGATTTCATCGGAGCCGAGGAATTCTCTTTGGCGTTTCTTAAGGTAGTTGCGGGCAAAGATTACTAAGCGAATGCGTCTTCTTTGCTTTTCTCGCCAGATTTCTTCACTCGGGATATTATCTATTGCTTTCCAAAGCTCATTGTCATCTGTTTCGTATCTCCAGCGAGGAGAGAGGTATCTATCGAATAGCTCAGCGAACTCACGAGCCACCCAAGTAGTGGTGTGAATACCATTTGTGATGTGTCCGATAGGTACTTCATTTTCGTCAAAGTGCGTCCAAATGTTTTTCCACATCTTGCGGGAAACCTCGCCGTGCAACTTGCTCACGCCATTGTGATATGCGGTAAGTTTAAGCCCTAGCACAGTCATAGAGAAGTTAGTATCATTCTCCATATCACCGATTTGCCCAAGTTTAACGAATTCGTCCCAAGAGATGCCGAGCAATTGGTATTTCTTGCCGAAGTAATGCTTCATTCTCTCTACGCTGAATGATTCATTGCCCGCAGGAACGGGAGTGTGCGTAGTGAATACAGAGCTCATCTTCGTGATGGCACTTGCGGTGTGGAAGTCCATTTGGAATTCCTGCATTATGTTATATGTGCGTTCCAATAGGGCAAAAGCTGCGTGTCCTTCGTTGATATGCACCACTTCAGGGATTATATTCATAGCGCGAAGTGCTTTCACGCCGCCCACACCGAGAACGATTTCCTGCTGAATACGAGTTTCGCGTGTTCCGCCGTATAGCTGATCGCTGATGTCTCTGTATTCAGGATTAGTATTTTCTGGTATGTTAGTATCGAGTAAGTATAGATCTACTTTTCCTACTTTCAACTTCCAAATGTGGAAATAGCAATTTCCATTCGGAAGATCAACGCTAAAAGTAATCGGTTCATTCTTCTCATTATTTATGCGAGTAAGCGCCATAGAGAAGAAGTCGTTGATATTATATGATTCATTCTGCCAGCCATTCTGAGCTAAATGCTGACGGAAATAGCCCTGCTGATAGAGCAGTCCCACGCCCACCAGCGGAAGCCCCAAGTCGCTTGATGACTTCAAGTGGTCGCCAGAGAGTATACCCAAGCCACCGGAATAGTTAGGGAACGACTCATTAATGCCATATTCAGTAGAGAAGTATGCAATGCAATGAGCTGGTTCTTTCGCCACAGTGGAATACCAACCTTTATCATTCATATACTCTTGGAATTTGCGGTAGTTCTGATCCACGAAGCTAACGAAATCCGCTCTATTTGCGAAATCTTCTAATTCCTCCTGACTTAGCTTATTTAATAACAATACGGGGTTATGGTTCACCTCTTCCCAAAGTTTTCTGCTCATTCTTACGAACATTTCCTTGGCATCGGAGTTCCAGCACCACCAAAAGTTATAAGCCATCTCCTTAATTTTCTCTATCTTTTCTGGTAGCTTAGCCGTTACCACGTATGAATATAAGGGTTTAATCATTATGTAGTTCCTATGTATTTAATTACTTAACATTCTTTCAAACAAATATTTACGTGCAAACGCAAATAAAATTTTATAAAAAGTCAAATTTCACTAAAACTTAACTATTAATAGTTATATATCATTATAGCTTTGCCATTATTCACTCGCAGGAAATGGACGCTCTGGCTGAGGGCGCGAGTATCTATGCGGTGATAGCTCTCATTCGCATTATCCACTGAATACACCAGCTCTCCGAGCATAGAATACAGCTCCACTTTGCCTATCTTTTCGCGAGAGTTTAGTTCTATCTGCTTTAGGTGCGGATCATAGTAGATGATGAGCCTTTCCTCGGTGCTTTCGAGCAGTTTAGGCTGTGCTATTGTGCCGATGCTCTCCCTATAGAATGCAGCAGAGTTAGTTTTTATGTGCTTAGTGCGTGGCAGTGCTTTAACGAGGTAATAGCACTTGCTGCAGGTATCGCGGAAGTTAAATTCGCCCTCGCTTATGGGTTCATCTGTAAGGCGGGTGAAGGTATTGCCTTGCACTCTATAGACGCTATAAAGGGAGGTGTCGGCAGTCCAAGTGAGCTTAATTCTGTCCTCGTTTCGTGCGAGGATAACATTCTGCGGTGGGGGATATGGGTATAAACGTATAGTTGGGTCTCCCATCAGGTTAATATGCACCATACGAAAGCCGAATTTCTGCGTGGAGCGGAACATAGTATCGTGATTAATATTGAATTTATACATTTCGCCTATGGTCTCGCCTAAGTTCATTCTGTGCAGTCGCCACTGTGGGCGTCCGCCATAGTAAGCGTTCAGCATAGTGGGCGATGAAGCGATAGCCATACGCATAAGCCCATCGGGGTAGTCCCAGTCGCCGAAGTAAGAGCCGAAAAGACAAGATATATAGCAATTAGCGCCCCGCTCTGCATAGTCCTGGCTGGAGATAAACTTACCATTGTGCCTGTAGCTCGATCCCGCCGCCGAAAAGCTGAAAAAGTACTTCTTCTCGAAAATATTCGGCTGGAAGTGATTAGTATCTATACCTTTCTCGCCGAAGAGAGCAAAGCAATTCACATAGCCCTCGGAGCCGGGGACTTCGCCATTCAGCATACCGAAGGACTCGTTAATGATTGCTCTATATGTAACTTCATCTCGGCACAGCTTATAGCGTTCCACCTTGTCTATATACTTTCTATAAAGCTCGAACTCGCTATCCTTGTACATTTTTAAGTTATAGAAGTCTATTCGCCCAATGGCAATATGAATGCTATCGCGTATGTGAGTGAGATCGAACTTCCCATCACCGGGAACGTTGTTGGTGCGCTCGTCCGGACGCCCCCTGACGTTCGCTTTATGATCTGTGAAGAGCCTTTCCGGCAGTACATAGTATGTATCAGTGGGGTATGCCCCGTTATGGTCTTGGTGCCCATCTATACCGACTACACCCGAATACGGCACCGGCACCCTACCAAATAGCACTATATACTCTATGGCTAAGCTATCGCAAGCACGCTGAATGATATGCTTAGTCTCTATTACCTTTGCTGGAGAGAATGCCTCTGCACGTGGCACAAGCCGCAAATATACTTGATAATTATCGCATATCAGATTTTGCATATAGCGCAGTATATCTTCGCGTATTTGTTGGAAGGTATATTCATCAACGGCTAAGAGCAAGCGACGCGTCTTATTTTGGTCTATTGGCTCTATGCTGCTAACGTTATAGCCGTATGCTATATCCATATAGTCGTATTCATTTTCCACGCGGTATTCATAAGTGCGATTAAGGGAGAGGGCTGTATCTAAGTATGTGGTATCTTTGGAGTTATAGAGTAGTGTTTTCCAGATGAGTGAATCCCCAGCTTGCTCTAAACGCTTAAGAGTGAAGTTCTTTGTTTTATGGGAGCAATGCCAGCTGAGAAATAGAGAGTTTCTTCCTTTTTTTTCTATTTGCAAATCTATAGCGAAGTCCTTAGGAACATAAGCACTTAGGGATATATAAGATAGAAAAAGCAATATATAGATGAAAAAAAATTTCATATTTTTGACTTTATCATAAAATAATATTCGCAAATATAAGTTTATTTATATAACTAACAAAGCAATTGAATTGCTTAATCTTTAACTACGTGAATTTAAAGGAACAAAGAGATGATTAAGTTGGAAAAAGTAAATAGCTTAATGACTAAAGGCGTGTTCTACGTAGAGTATGATGATACTGTGAAGAAAGTAGATACCCTGATGAAAGAAGAGAATATTAATCAGGTGCCTGTAGTCGAAAATGGCAAGTTAGTTGGAGTGATTACCGATAAGACACTTCGTGAGTACGAGCTACGCGAGATGTATGAAGCTGATGCTACAGAAAGCGAATTAGCTTACAATAAGATAAGTGAATTCAGGAATCTATTCTCGAAGAATGTGCATATAGTATACCCCGAAGATAGCATAATTAAAGTGATAGAAGTGATGACCAAAAAGCACGTGGATTTCCTCCCCGTGGTGGATTGGGATAATAACCTGCTCGGCATAATAACTTCGCACGATATACTGCTTTATGTAAAGAGCCAGATTGCTGTTTAGCGGGGTAATTAATATTTATGAGGCATTGGGCGAGATGATATTTTGTCCTTAATGCTAGAGTTGTGTTTTCGGCAGAATGTTTACTGCCCTAATTGATGTTATTGTCCTAAATTGAAAATTGCCCATAGAATTTAATGGTTGATAATATCATTATTTCACCATTTCTGATAGCATTATACTAAATGGTATAGTGCTATTATTTATCTCAAACAAAAAAGGCGAAACTTTCGTTTCGCCTTTTATCTCTTTTGTCGGGGCGAGAGGATTCGAACCTCCGACCCTCTGGTCCCAAACCAGATGCGCTACCGGGCTGCGCTACGCCCCGTTGTCCCGTAAAAGAGAATACAAACTTAAGGTTTTTTTCTGATATATGCAAATCTTTTTTTACTTTTTTTGCAAAAACATAAAAAAACTTGCATTTTTACCCCAAAAAGCTATTTTTTAGCTGTTTTCTCCTCTTTTTGCTTAATAATCTCCTTTGCTTGGCTTATAATTCCAGCTTCATCTTTTCTTCGTGGATTAGTTTTTTCTGGGAAAATTTCTTCAAATTTCTCTACCAATGCTGATAATTCTTCCTTTTCAGGCATATTCTTCGATAAAAATAGTATAGCCTGAATGAATGCAGTCTTATAATCTGAATAGTAAATCTTAAAATCTATATCCTGCTGGCTCTTTGCATCTTTCAGTTCTTCGTACTTATATTTGTTTAAGAGGTTATTTATCGCCTTGTCTATTAGTATAGGTTCGTTAGCAGAATTGAGCAGTTTAAAGACTAAACCCTCTGAGGCGATGATCTTATTAATTCCGAGAATGCCCGGAGTATAGGTCGCTGCCGAATGAGTGAAGTAAACAGGTCTGCGCACTGCATTATGCTTTATAATTTCAAATATCATAGCAAAAGGTGGGTATAGGTAATTGTTTAAGTTCGTGCCTTGTGGATTCACATTCACGCTGCTGCCGCCTATGTTTATGTTCTTTGCCTTGTACTTAGTGGAATCAACTGAGTAAATGCTGTTTAGCTTAGCATCGCTGCAATTCGTGTTTGTCGGGGAAGTCATATTCGGCAGGAAGTTCAGCCACTTTGCATACCATTGATTCATCAACATATCTACTGAAACAAGGGAAACATCAATGCGAGTGTTTTCCTCGCACTGCAAGTACATAAAGTTATATAGGTCAATCGGACTGCTCACGAAGAGAATAGCATTAGCATCAAGTGAGTTCAGCACGTTACGGCAGTACTCTAAGCTCGCCACGGGGAAGCCCTCATTTTTACGTCCAGAGCGCAGAGCGTAATCGACTGAGTCCGCTTCACCATTAAGCACATAACTAACCGCTAAATTGCCCCAAATCTGCGTCATTTTGCTCTGTGGACTGTGTTTATATGCCGTCTTAAGCTCTGCATTGTTTATTAGAGGCTCCAGCGCCTTAGAGACGCGTCTGGTGTTCGATGCATTAATCTTCTGGAAGTCCAAAACATCGGAGTCGCCGTTTAATTTATCAGAGAGAGCCATAGCATAGAAATAATGTGCTTCCCAGTTTTTTGGGTTTTCGTCTATTTCACTTTTCAGGGAGTTAATCACTGTGTCCAATCTCGCTATGTGATTCATTTGCTCATTAACAGGCATATTCTCGTAAGATATATACTTATTAATAGCTTCTGTATAAGGCAGAATGCCCTTGTTCTCCTTTTGGCAGGAGCTTAGAAAGGCAATTAGCAATAAAGCTAGCAAATTAAGACTTAAGTTTTTCATTATTTCTTTCACCATATTTAGCAATTAGTATACTTATTTCATATAAGATTAAAAGAGGAGCAGCGAATATCATCTGCGTAACGGGATCGGGTGTGGGAGTAATTACAGCTGCTAATACTAATATCACAACTATAGAATGCCTGCGATACTTTCGCAAGAATTTAGTCCCAACTACGCCAAATTTCGATAAAATGAATATAACCATTGGCATCTCGAACATAATACCCGAAGCAAGGAGTATCATCACAAAGAAGGAGAAATAGGCATTGATGTCTATCAAGTTTTTGATGGAGTCCGAGCCGAAATTATTCGCAAAGGCAAGCATAGAGGGAATCATCACATAGTAAGAGAATGCCACCCCTGTGAAAAAGCACAGAGAAGTGAAAAAGGTAATCTTCCCAGCCCATTTGCGTTCATTCTCGTATAAGCCAGGCGAGACGAATAGCCATATCTGTAAGAGAATAAATGGCATAGCAAGGATAATCCCGCAAATTAAGATAGTCTTAAAGTAAAGGAATGGCTGACCAAATGGCTGCAGGTTCTGAAGAGCCATCTTCGCATCAAAAGCTGGCTTAAGCAATATGCTATCCATAGTGAAATCTATGAATGCAGCGGACACCGCAGACATAATAATAACCGCTATGAGCGAGTATATAATGCGGTCGCGCATCTCGCCCAAATGCTCGAAGAAGCCCATTTCTTCGG
>JBHADY010000044.1:0-6833 GCA_041855325.1 Ignavibacteriota bacterium | reverse complement strand
TCGTGATCATCTGCTATGACGACTCTAATTTTCGATATTTGCTCGTCAATTATCATAAAACTTAAATCTAATTATTTCGTTTAATAGTATACTCTTTTCATAAACATAAACTTAAATATGAATATGTTTCATAAATCATCAAGTATATTTTATTTGCTCTTCGTTTTATTTATCGGCACATTTATTTCAGCATTAAGCATTAATGTATATGCACAGCCGATTATTTCATTCGGAAATATAGATTCCGACCTTACTCATCACTTTGGGGACGTCTATCCCGAGGATAATTTTTTGAATCATTCTGTTACTATATACAATAAAGGTAACGATACTCTAAAGATACTCGAAATAAAGCCAGGGTGTTCTTGCGTAGAAGCTACTATCACTTCTCGTGCCATTCCTCCCACGGATTCAGCTATAATTCATCTTTCTCTAAATACGAAAGGATACAGTGGGCACGTGAGCAAAAGCATTGACTTTATTACAAATATGCCATACAGTCCTATTTTTAACATCTTCCTTGAAGCAAATGTGGTATATCCGATAAGCTTAAACCACAAATTCCTGATTTTTCCTAAGTGCGAGATAGGTATTGCCCAAACTCAAAGCATAACTATCACGAACACAACGGACTATACAATTTCAATTCTCAGCTCAGAGGCTAGCGACAGCAGTATTAGCTTCTCGCTCCCTCCGCAAACTCTCCAGCCAAAGCAGGTTATTAGCTTTGATATTACTTATACACCTGAAAAGGACACCGTCTTTCGTGGTGGGATTATCATAAACTTTGATAATCAAAAGTATAAACTCGCTAAAATATATATTAGCGGTATGCCAAAAACGAAATAATCACTTCAACATTGTAAAAGCTACATCAAATACTTGCTTTGGACTTACATTCTTCATACATTGAATTGTGCCTAGCGGACACTTAGTCTCGCCGTGAATCGCACAAGGCGAGCATTTTAAACTTTCATCTTTTAATGAAACTGAATCTTGCAATATTGATGCAAAGCCGAATATTGGGTCTGTCGCTCCGAATATCGTTATACACTTAGTCCCTGCCAAGGCAGACAAGTGCGTAGCAGCACTATCATTGCATATTACCAAGTCGCATGTGCGTATTAATTCCACAGTCTCATCAAGTCTGTATCTACATGACGTATTAGTTGCACTAGTATTGTGTATAACCTTTTCACAAAGTGAATATTCTTTCTTGCTTCCGCCAATTATAACAGAAAATTTTTCTGATAGCATAGCCACCAGATCATGATAATACTCCGGCAACCACTGTTTAGTCTTCCAAACTGAGCCGGGAGAGATATATATTCGCTTCTTATCACTGTATGCATTAAGGTTATCAATTTTTGTGTTAAATGCTATAGGACTAAGATCCACTTTATCGCTAAATCCCATCTCCACGAGTAGTTGATTATTCCTATATACTTCGTGTAAGTGACTTATATACTTAGCTTTTACCTTATATACGTGAGAAATAGCAGAATTTGCAAATCCTACTTTCAGCTCTGCCTTAATATTCTTAACCAGCAGGGATGTGCGGAACGAACGATGCAGAGAAAAAACTATATCCGGCTTCTCTTTATTTATTATTTCAGCGAATAGCTTAATCTTGCTAAGTCCTCTATATTCTTTACGCTTATCGAATGGAATACATCTGTCAATTATCTCGCAGTTAGCAATTAAATCCTTTGCCACTGGCGTGCATACGAATATGATCCGTGAATTCGGATACGCCTGCTTCACGCTTCTTGCGAAGAACAACGCCAGCGCAGTATCGCCAATAAACGCAGTCTGAATGATAACTATATTTTTGATTTCGCTATTCATTTTCATTTTTTCGGACTATGTTTCCATCTCTTGTGCGCCCACACCCACTGAGCCGGGTTACGTCTCAGCACTGCCTCCAGCATATTGCTATGTCTTTGTGTAAGCTCGGCTACGCCTTCTTTAGTAAATTCCAAATCCTCGCTTTTCACTAATTCGGACTTAATGATATACTTTCCATCCCCCTGGCGTTCGCAATAATTGAAAGTCAGAGGAATATTATATTTCAATGCCAATTCCGCCGGCGCTTTATACGTAAGAGTTGGCTTGCCGAACATACTTACATAAATATCGCTATTCTCGTGCGCGGATTGGTCAGCCAGCAGGGCGATTGCCTTACCGCTTTTCAGCTGCTTCAGCATCTCGAAGGCAGCTTTATCCATATTGATTACCTTATTCCCGCAGGCAGTGCGATTCTTATTTATGATTCTATCCACAAACCAATTCTTCAGCAGCTTCACCGGAATAAGCATATCCAAATTAAGATGATAAGCTCCAGCCATAGCCATAAACTCCCAATTCCCATAATGCGCTGAGAGAAGTATCAAACCTCTACCATCATCATACAACTTTTGCAGCAGCTGACTGTTTTCAAATTGAACATATTCCTTTATCTGCTTCTCACTCATATTCGATATATTAAATATCTCAGTAAATGTGATTATCAGATTCTCGAAAGAGGCATATACCAGCCGGTTAAGCTCCGCATCAGACTTATCCGGGAAGGCTATTCGCAGATTTTCCTTAGCTACTCTTCGTCTGCTTTTAATCAGAGGATAGAGCAGTTTCACTATGCACTTAGATATGGCAATGTTAAATTTAATCGGGAAAAGCCCCGCCATAGCGATATACACTCGCAAAAATGAATACGAGATATAGTATTTATGGCTTAATTTCATCGTTGGGTGTTATCCTTCAGGAAGATACGTTCCCAGTCATAATTTTGTATTTCGCCCACCATCGTGCTGTGGACTAATCGATATACGCCGTTCCCTTTGTTATCTACGAAGTAGAAGTGCGCCCCACCGTAAAGATCAGAATAGAAAAAGCTCTGATATGCCTTCTTTCCGTCCTGCGCGGGATACGTCTCCACCTCTATCGGCGTGCCATACTTAATGAATATCTTCTCCCTATCGGATAGATTGTCATTATTAATTTCGCTATATTGTCGGCGTGCGGTTTCTATTCTTTCTTTGAAGTTCTCGCGTGTGGAGTTTACTATATCTTCTGGATTCTTCTTTCTGTTCTGCCAGAACTTATAATAGAACTTCTGCTTTGCTTTTAGATCAGTTAGCTTATCATATAGCTCAAGTTCATTCTTAGATGCAACTATCTTAAAGTATGTGTATTCCTTATCGCATTGCAATTCGCTGAAAGCTGAAAACTCGCTCTTTTCGAAGTCCTCATCTTCACTATAATACACATCAACTCGTGGTTTTTGCATCATATTGATGATGTATATCTTTCGGCTTACTTTTTCGATTATCATATTCTTGTCATTCAGCAGGGTGTATTCAATGTAATACAAGCCACTCGGCAGGGTATCTGCATTGAAAATTTGAATGAAGCTCTGTCCTTCTGCTATATTGTAGTATGTGCTTGCTACCTTGCTTTTGTTCGCATTGTATAGATAGGACATCAATTGGCAGTTCTTAATAGAATCGTTAGTTTGTATCTCTATATATGATATAATCTTAGGCTTAGCGCCGTGAATTTCTTCGTCTGCGCTTGGCACTATGTAATACTCCCCGCGAATGAAATCCGGGTTATTCGTCTTTCGCTTAATCTCCAACTTATCCGCTTCATATGCCAGGACTATCTCGCTTAGGTATTTCCTATTATACTTTTCAAGTTTCTTAGTATAGCGATAATCCTTCTGTGCATTTTCATCATAGAATATCAGGTTTACTGTATAGTTATCATTCGGCATGCGCACGAGCTTCGAGCCGATAAATATGTTATTTATCTTCTCATCTTCAGTTAATACCGGATTTTTTATCTCCCACATTTTGCTTACCG
Source organism: Ignavibacteriota bacterium (assembly GCA_041855325.1). GTDB lineage: Bacteria > Bacteroidota > Ignavibacteria > Kapaibacteriales > UBA2268 > CALLXS01. Next base: position 2,969 of record JBHADY010000044.1, on the reverse strand, counting down.
TGTCCTTCTTAGACATAAATGATAGCACCACAGTTACGTTCGAAACAAAGTATTCGCCCTCTTTTACGAACTTCACCTTTCCCTGCGAATACGAGAAGTTAAACATCATCTCCACGGAGTCTCCTATAGACTTCATAGGCACTATATCGTATTTGAACTGCACGTCTTCCTCCGCTCTTAGCGAAACGAAAGCAAGAATAAAGCTTATAATTAAGATTATTTTTTTCATATATATATGTAAGTATTAATAACAACTCTACAAAAAAAAGCTGCCGAGCCTTTTTGCAAAAACTCGACAGCAATTTACGAAAATTATTTGAATTTTCTGTTATTAGAATCCAATTCTAATGCTTAATCTATTTACTAAACCTAATTGGCTAGTTGGGTTAATAGAGTAATCAGCGCCAGCTTGGAGTCCGCCACCCATTTCATACTTGAAGCCAATACCTGCAGACAAGCCATATTGTTCGTGTCCGAATAAGTAACCAGCTCTTAAAGCGATAAGGTCTCTGAATGAATATTCTGCACCAACTGCGAATTGTTCAGTAACGTCAGATGCTGTGATGAAATCGAACGCAGCATTTACAGTGTGGTCTTCAGATTTATAAACTTCTGAAGCTAAACCGCCTCTGAACACGAGTGGCATAGAATAGATACCAGCTTTAAATTCACCATCGATAGGAGCGATACCTAAGTCTTTCATAATTGGGATAAGAGTAGCTAAGTCTTGACCTCTGTACTGCATGTCAGTACCTAAGTTAGAAAGAGCGAAAGCTATCTTAATACCATAAAGACCAGTATTGTAAAGAGTACCTACGTCGAAAGCGAATGCATTGCTTTCCAAGTTAGAGAATGAGTTATATACATATTTTGCATTCACACCGAAAGAGAAATCTTCAGTCAGGTTACCTGCAATAGTAACGCCTGCAGAGATATCACTTACTTGATAGTAGTGACCAGTACCTTGGTCATTGTGAATAGTAGTATATTCAATATTACCAGATGTGAATGAGTTAATAGACGCAGCCACAGTGAAATCTTGAGTAATTGGGAGAGATACGCCTGCGAATAATTGGCTAAAATCAGCATACAACCAAGTATTTGAGAAGTAACCACCCATAGTTTTCACTTTAGCTACACCAGCTGGATTCCACCAGATAGCTGATAAGTCATCTGCACAAGCTACTTGAGCGCTCATAGCGGATCCTCTTGCACCTACTGGAATTTTCAAGAATTGCGCACCTGCAGCACCTACTTTTTTGTAGTCACCTTTAGAAGAACCTACAGTATTATCTAAGGCAGCAGCATCGCCTGCTTTTGCCGAGAATGCAGCAAATGAGAGCACAATTCCTGCTATAATTATATGAACAATTTTTTTCATACTTATTAAATCTCCGTTTAATTATTAAATTTTGTTGCCCCTTTGGGGGGCTTCGCCATCGGTTTCCCTTTGGCGAAGTCCATATGGGGTTTATTAATTATTATTCGGTAACCAATCTTGTGCTACCAACTAATACTGTGAATCTTACTGTTTGTTTTGCTCCTTCTGGAGTAGTGATAAGCGCTATGAATGTTTGGCTTTGCACTCTTTGGTTGTTTGATGAGTATAAATCCCATGGTTCCATAGCATATCTGTAGCTTGCATATTCGCTTGCACTTTCGCCATCGTTGAATTTATCAGGTTCAGTAACAGCGTGCTTAATTGACTTAACTAAGTCACCATTGATAGTATAGATATCGATATCGCATACTTTTGGTAATCTAGTAATATATAATTTAGTGTCATAAGCAGATTTCTGAGCTTCGTGTGAAATGTAGTATGGGTTAGGAACTACATTAACTTTAGCTAAGTGATCTTCAGTGTATTTTTCAGCTACTGGTTTAACTTTCGCGTGAATTTCAGCACCATTTACTGGAAGACCGAATGCACCACCGCGTACTTTCGCAACAACTTTATCGCCAGCTTTGAAGTCTTCGCCATATTGTCTTTCTTCTGGTGCTGGAGTGTTCCAATATTTAACTTCAGCTCTTCCTAAGAATCTACCTACTTGAGAGTAATCTAAGAAGAAGAATGCACCGTTAATATTAAGTACGTTTACGAAGTCGATAGTCTTATCGCCACTTACTGCTGATAAGTAGTATCTGTTCTGAGTACCAAGAACGTTAGGGCCATTTTCATCAAATTCTTTGTCTTTCATAACAGCTACAGCGTCCTTGAATGCTGAAGGTCTAGTAAGTACAGCGTTTCTTGTGTTAATATAACCTATTGCGAATGAGTTAAATTTACCCATAAATGAAGTAGCATCTTCACCTAAGTTGTTTGGATGTGGGAATGTACGAACTGCATCAAACATAGTGATTGTTTTGTCGCCACCAGTGAAGCTGCTTAAAGCTACTTTACCGTAGTTTTTAGTTGCTGGTAATTCTTGTGGCATATATTCGAATCCATAGTTAATCTTTTCTTTAGAATTTGGATATTCCATTTCCACTTCGTAAGTGTTCTTTACAGCGTATGTTAAGTAAGGAACTGTGAAAGTTACTTGTTCTGGGTTATCTTTTTGAGTACCATTCATATATGTAACAGTCATTTCTTCAGTTCCACCTTCTTTGAATGTTACTTCATAGTCAGCAGGACCTAAGTTAACTTGTTTGCTTAGAGACATTTGTTCTTTTCTAAGTTTCTTATCAGGACCTTGAACGAATACATTAGAACCATCTTGATATGTTCTATCTACTATATAAGTATGCTGAGTACCGGCATAATCCCAATCAGAAATAAATTTTTCGTAGTTATATTCTACAGCTCTGTCTCTAAGAACTGCAAGAGTAGTAGTTACGTTTTGATTAGAAACGTTTTCAATTGATTCACTTCTTAGAACGCCACCTTGTTGTTCGAAGCCATAATCGAATGAGAAACCGAAAATATTTTCGTAACCATTAGTGAAGTTGGATGATTGTTCGAAGTTAGG
>JBHADY010000043.1:0-2526 GCA_041855325.1 Ignavibacteriota bacterium | reverse complement strand
TATTGCTCTATTTCGTAGCGTTTTTTTATTCTTTCCTTTTCTATTTCAAGGTATTCTCTTATTTCGTCGTTGCCTTTTAATTGATAAGGAGAGTCAGAAGCTGCGGGGTCTAATCCTCTTTCTTTGAAGAAGCGATTTCTGCGTTCGTTTATCTCGCTTAGTTCTTCGATAACCTTAGCCGGAGGATCTACTATCCAAATCTCGCGGGCTACTTCTATTTTTTCTCCGGAGAAGAGAGCGACAGCTTCATCTACTTCACGTTCTTGCCAGCGGAAATCATAGATATTGCCGAATGGCTTGTTCGAGTTCAGAACGCGATTCGTCCTGGAGAAAGCTTGAATCAGCCTGTGATGCTTCAGATTCTTATCTACATACAGAGTATTTAAGTATTTGCTATCGAAGCCAGTTAGCAGCATATCCACAACTATAGTAATATCGACAAACTGCTTCTTGTTTTCAGTTTCTAATATTTTTTTCTGTTCTTTAACGCGCTTCTGCAAGTCCGAGTAATATAAATCGAACTCATTAACGTCGTGCTCAGTGCCATATTTACTGTTGTAATCATCTATTATTTCTTTCAGAGCTATATATTTCTCGTTCGGGTTTTCCTTGTTATCTTCCACTTCTTGCTGAAGGTCCTCTTGCATTTGCTTCATATCCGCAGAGTTCTGCACCAACTGTGGCGGAGGCGAAAACACACAAGCAATCTTCAGAGGCGAGTAATTAGGGTTATTCTCTGCTTTTTTTGTTTGAATTTCCTTAAAGAGTTTGTAGTATTCTACTGCATCATTAATGGAAGAAGTAGCAAACAGAGCGTTAAAGAGTCCGTCTTTTGTCAGCTTGTCGTGGTTTGCAATAATCGCATTAATAATGGCAATTTTATTCTCCCGAGAAGTAGGCTTATTCACTGGAGTATTCGTAGTTTTTAGGTATCCAACTTGGAACTGCAGAACGTTCTGGTCGGCAATTGCATTTGTTATAGTGTACTTATGCAGTTCATTATGGAATATATCTTTCGTTGTAAAGTTCTTCTTTTCGTGCTTATTGTCTTTAATATTATTGATAACGAAGTTCTGAGTGGCGTTTTCATCAAAGATAGGCGTTCCAGTGAAGCCGAAGAGCTGAGCTTTTGGGAAGAAGTCTACTATCGCCCTGTGGTTCTCGCCGAACTGCGAGCGGTGGCATTCGTCGAATATGAATACTATTCTTTCCTTGCTTAGCTGTTGCAGCTCTTTTCTATAGCTTGCTTTTCCTTCTGCTTGGCTTAGCGCAATACCGAGCTTTTGGATAGTGGTTACTATTATTTTATCTTCTTTATTTTTGGACTTTAGCCTTGTTACTAATTGCTTAGTGTTTGTGTTTTCTTCTACGCACCCCTCTTGGAATTTATTAAATTCATCTCGTGTTTGCCTATCGAGATCTTTTCTATCAACGACGAACAGGCATTTTGATATATTATCGTTGTGCTTAAGCAGGGTGGCCGCCTTAAAGCTGGTCAGAGTTTTCCCGCTTCCGGTAGTGTGCCATATATATCCATTACCCTTATTATCTTCTACGGCTTTCATAATTTTTTCCACTGCATAGATTTGATATGGTCTCATAATTAGCACTCTTCGCTCTGTCTGCACCAGCACCATATATTTTCCTATCATCTTCCCGAGTCGGCATTTTTGAAGGAATGTCTTTGCGAACTCATAGAGATTCACGATTTTTCTATTGTTCTCGTCGGCGTATGTATATACCGGCAGGAACTGCTCTTTCTCGTCGAATTTAAAGAAGTTGCTGTTATTATTCGTGAAGTAGCAAGTTTTAGTTTCGTTGCTTACTATAAACAGCTGAGTAAAGCAGAATAGTGTATGGAAAAACAGGCTATCCTTTTTCTTATATTTATGAATTTGCTTTAAGGCATTTCGGTGATTAACGTCGCTTTTCTTCAGCTCTATATGCACTAATGGCAAGCCATTAATGAGTATTACTACATCATAGACATTAAAGGAGTTGTCCGTGTTTATTCTAATTTGATTGGTTACCTCGTATTCATTTTTGCACCAATCAGTGGTGTCCACTAATGAACACAGAACGTTGTAGTTGTTATTAATCGGCTCGTCAAGTTGCAGAGTGATTTTTTCTCTCAGCATTTTTGAGCATTCGAATGTGTCGTTTGTTTGAGTTATGGATTTCATTAAGCGATTGAACTCGCTATCGGATAGTTTCTTCCCCTGAAGAACGGTTTTATTCAGCTCTTCGAACTTTTCCTTAAAGTTTTTGTCCATACTCTCTTTGTCTTTTATATCTTTTCTATAGATATATCCATCTTCTTGAAGTGTATTTATGAGTTTTTCTTCCACTTCGTGCTCGCTACGACTGGTAAAGTTTTTAGTATTATCTGTCATAATAATCCACTGATATAAATATTATAAAATAAGTATCCATTTCCTCTAAAAAGGGTTATTCCCTTTTGAGATAGCAGACGGATAGAGAACTAAAAGATTTCAAAGATAGTTATTTTTATTTGCATTATTGTTA
>JBHADY010000042.1:0-6582 GCA_041855325.1 Ignavibacteriota bacterium | reverse complement strand
ATGAACTTAATATCCACACCATCATTGCGTACTAAAGATGACTTCACCACTGGTGTTATTGGCGGGTGAATATCTGGGATTTTAGTTTCGCAAATTTCAGAGTAATCGGAATGCTGTCCTAATCTATCAACCGCAACAACGCGGTAATAAATCTTCTTGTTCAGAAACTCTACATTCACATAGTCCAACAAGGAATTGCTCTCAACCGGGTAATCTGTAATCTGGAAAAAAGTGCCTTTTCTGTCATACGAAGTATATACCTTATAACCAGTAACATCTTCTCTCGGATCATTTAAATTCCAAGTAATAAGAGTTACCCCTGCAGAGTCTATCACAGCTTCCACGCCAGTTGGTGGATTAGGAGGAATAGTATCCTGTACATATATAGAAACAGGACTTGATTTAACATATCTACCTTTATCATCAATAGCTGATACTATATAAATGTTGTACGAACCTTCTTTTACATTTTTATGATAGCACTCAGTAGTACCAGGGAGAACTAATTCCTCTATTACTAAATTATACTGATCTTGCCCGAACTCATTCGCGTGAGCTATCAAATACCCCCGAAGCCGGGTTTTGTCATCTGGTTCTTTCCAAGATATCTTAATTCTGCCATCGGACATTAGTTCAGCTTTAACTTCAGACGGAGAAACCAATGGATGAGCATATTCACCTTCTCCTGAAACTACTTCTGAATATTCAGATTTATCTCCAAATGCATCAATACCATATATTCTATAGTAATATTTAACATCGTTTTTCACACTGTCTACATATACATTATACTCGTAAAGTGGCTTAGGAATTAACAGCTCTACAGCTATAGTATCAGTAAAGTTCGAATCTGGTAAGAATTGTTCTCTTATTTCCTCTCCTTCTGCTGAAGATGAAAGAAACGGCTCTTTATTTAACAGCGAGAAGTTAATACTATCGGTACTTCTCTCAATATAATACGCGGTATAATTTCGGTCTCGCACCCAATTGAGTTTGATATGCCCTTCACCGCTCTCTGTAAAAAGATTATTTGGAGGAAATGGTTTTGGATCTACTTCAAATACATCGATCGTAATGTTCAAAGTATCAGACTTAAATTTTGTAGTATCTACAAGAGAGATAAGCCTAAACATCAGGGTGGAATCTTTTACCCCCTTAGTCTTAAAAGAATATCTTAACCCCAAGGCATCGGCTACATCAGCATCCATATCAGCAGCGAAGAGAGAATAAGCAAAACGCATATTCTGAGCTTCAGCTTCTGCGGTAATAGTGCTAAGGAAGCCGTGGTCTTCCCCACGCAAATCTATATCACCGTATAAAAATTCTGTAGCTATCATCCCCATTGGGTGTTTTTCATCTTCGTATCGCTTGATCATTGCTTCAAGTGGCAATGGCTTAAACACCTCATTGCGAACCGGTTCATATCTCTCTTTTATAATCGGAATACTATCTTCGTCGATTCCGTCTTGATACTCTATTACTTTCTCGAGACTGTATCCTGCTTTATTACAAGCTATCCACAAACTCGGAGACGTCGGCGCCCATCTGATAACAACGGAGTCACCGTAGTTCCTCGAGAGAACCACTATTCCTTGTATTTCTCGCATCTGAGACACGAGAGAAACCGCAGAGAATAGAAAGATTAATGTGTAGATTATTTTTTTCATACTATTCCTTTTTGTTTAAAATATTCGATTATTTAGTTATCACCATCAAATTAATGGTTATTTCTTAATTTTTGATTTTTTTTGCTTTTTCTTTGTGAATGGAATTGACCAGTTATAAGATAGCGAAGCGCGGAAGCTATTATATCCGCCACCAGTGGCAATTGAATAGTTCATATAAAGAGATATATTATGCTGCTCTAAAAATCTATAATTTGCACTAGTTGACAAATATAGACTGCTACCAGAGTATTCATTTGAGCTGAAGGAAAAACCTAAACTCGAATTTACAGATAAAGCCTTGTTTTCTAAAAAGATCTTATTACCATTTAAGCTAATGGAGTGCCTTGTATCTCCCATATCATCATTTCCACTTGCTGCTAAACTATATGACAAACCAGCACTAAAGTTCATTTTCGGGAAATCAATTGAATATGAAGGAGACAATGAAAAGTTACTACTTACTCTATCCGGCGTAGTATCGCTCTCACTGGTTACAGAATAAAACACATCTATAGGTAAAGAGACTCCGTGATTTATGCTATCTATTTCAAAATTATACTGCGGAGAAATATTAAATGAGTGATTAGATAATCTCATTGGATTTATTGGTGCCTGATCTTCTGGCTTCTTGTCAAAGTTTAATTTCTGAGAGATAAACGAACCATTGTATGAAAAGCTTGTATTTAGTTGATCTGTAAGATTTATATTAGAGTTTAATCCAAAAATATTGGAAACGGAAGTCATCATTTGCTTCTTCGACACGTTATCTTCTTGATTCGTAAAATATGAGTTCAGAGAAACCTTATTATTAAAGTAAGAATCATTATACATTAAGCTATAAGATCGCAAATTAGTAGCTAAACCAGGAATACCGAGTGAGCGATAATCTGGAGAAATTAATCTTTGATTAAAGTTAATTGATGAACTACCAAAAACTAAATTTACTGCATTATTCATAAGAACACCCATACTAGAGTTCTCCCTAAACTCAATAAATCCAGAATACTTACGTGCTAAATCATTGTTAATTTGATTTCCGTTCATATCATTTGTGAATGCACTAATAGCCCACTCTGAAGATAGAGACAAGAAACCAAAAAGAGATAAACGAGCATTTACACCCCCGACTAAGTTATCCTTTGGCGTAAAAGGTGCTTTATATCCTACTGGCTGGGCAATTGAAGTGCTATCATCAATTGCTTTAAACAAAGTAAAGTTCAGGGCAAAACTCTGAAATTCCATACCAACTCTTCCGCCGAGTGCAGTTCTAGCATATACTGGAGGAGTATATCTGTGAGTAGTATCAAAAGCACGTGGTTCTTCTATCTGACCATAAAAACCAGCAAAACTGAATGCACCGACTCTGCCTTCTGCACCAGCACCGAGGAATGTTTTTCCAGAGAATATTGCATTCGATAATGTTAAACTTCTATAGCCAAGATGCAGGGTATAATCCTTATACCTCGGGCTAAGTCCATAGCGAGTAAATGGGTGCATAAACGAACGCGAACCATTCCCATAAGAGAACGAGAATGGAATGCTTACACCCAATACATTAAAGTTTAATCCTGCTGTTAGAACTGCAGACCAAGGGCTTTGCTGCGCCCTGCCGCCACCATAATCCGAGAAAGACATATTCGTCCCTATATTTCCGCTCATCGAGAACCACTCGCCTCGCTCTATAGTAGAGAAGTCTTGAGATCGCAACTCGCATGTTATGAGAAGAGAAATAATAAGCAAACGAAGCAAATACCTCTTCGGGGAAACGAGTAGCTTTGATATTGATATTCTATGATTCTTCTTCATTTCTATATTACCCATTACTAAAACGTAAATATTATATTACTTGTGTATGCAATTTAATAAAATTCAATGAAAATAACAAAAAAAAAGCATTTCTGAGCTATTATTACCTAAGAAATGCTTAATTTATTTCTAATCCGTGTTTATTGCCTTTATTTATTCACTATCTACCTAACGTTAACTGTAAATTCATCACCATTTCCTATTGAAGAACCATTGGAATACGGCACTACTTTATACTTATACTGCTTGCCTCGAAGCACTTTCTTATCAGAGTATTCCAATGTATCCATTCCTACTGTATCGAACATTTCCCAGTTTCCACCCTCCACTTGCCTAAATATCACATAGTGATACTTTTTAGCTGCAATGTTCTTCGGGCGTTTCCATTTGATGATAACAGCATTTTCCCTCAAAGAGTAATTTGCATCTATCTTTATTACCGGCTTTTCGCTTTCTAAGCTATTAATTGTTACCGGAATAGCTTGTGATAGACCCGACCTCAGTCCCTCTAAATCTTCTGCAAGTAAAGCATACTCAAAATATCCTTTCGAAGATATAGTATCTGAAAAATAAACTTCATAGTTCTTTACTTGCTTGAGAGAAATGGTCTTGTGATCATTAAAATCACCCGCTCCTACCTTCCGCTTCACAACGAATCGCTTCAAATCACTTTCATTTCCTACGGCGAATTTAATATCCACCCCATCAGTGCGAACTAAATACGACTTCACCACTGGCGATGTAGGCGGATGAAGATCCGGAATTATTCCCTCGCAGGGTTCAGAGAACTTTGAGTGATTCCCAGCATTATCAACAGCAATTACCTTATAATACATACGATTATTAAGAAAATCTACATTTACTTTATCTAAGAACAGTGTATCTTCGACTGTGTAATTTGATATTTGATTATAGTCAATATCCCTTCCATACGCCGAAAACACTTTATAGCCCTTAATATCCTGCTCAGGATTAGAAGCCCAAGATATTAGAACCAACCCCGAAGTATCAATTATTGTCTTCACTCCTTTCGGAGGAGATGGTGGAGTAGAATCATTCACATAAGCAGTAACCGGACTCGCCTTCACATAGCGTCCACGCCTATCAATACTTGATACTACATATATATTATATGTTCCCTCCATTATGTTAGTGTGATAGCATTGCTTAGTTCCAGGAGGAAAAAGAGTGTCCCCCACTACATTGTATTGCTTTTGCCCAAAATGAGTGGCATGAGCGACTATATACCCCTGCAGCTTACTCTTATCTTCAGGCTCGTCCCAGCTGATCTTCACTCTACCTCCTTTTAGTATCTCTGCTTTTACGTTACTTGGAGGCATAAGTGGGTTATCCTCTTTAGCTGTATTGCTGACTATTTCTGAATAATCAGACTTATCACCGAAGGCATCAATACCATAAACTCTATAATAGTACTTCACATCATTCTGAACGCTATCAGTGTAAATATGATACTTATAGAGTGGCATTGGCTTCACCGGACGAAACTGAATAGTATCAGAAAAAGTGGTATCTGGCTCGTAATAGTTCGTTAAATCCTCTTCTTCTGCTGAAGAAGACAAAAACGGAAATTCGTGCAATGGCTTGAAGTTTATGCTATCTGTACTGCGTTCCACAAAAAATGCGGAATGCTTGCCGTCGCGTATCCAATTTACTCGTATAGCAGCATCTTCGATTTCGGTATAAACTCCTTGGGGCGGTTCTACTTTTTTGCTTATCTCGAAAACATTGATAGTCGCGTATGTCGGCATTATTTTGAAGCGACTAGTATCTACCAATGGAGTTATTCTAAGTGTCAGAACGGAATCCTTTATCCCCTTAGTGCTGAAGGAATAACGCAAGCCAACGGCATCTGCTACGTCGGGGTCTAAGTCTGAGCATAGGAGGACGTATGCGAAACGCATATTCTGCGCCTCGGCTTCTGCTGTTAGTTTTCCGACGAAGCCATAATCTTCACCACTAAGATCTATATCGCCATAGAGGAACTCTGTAGCTATCATTCCCATTGGGTGTTTTTCGTCTTTGTAGCGTTCTATCATTGCCTCGAGTGGCAGTGGCTTAAATATCTCTGGACGCACGGGAGTATATGTATATTTATACTGAGGGAAGCTATCTTTGTCTATCCCGAGAAACTCTTCTTTTTCCCACTCCAAGCGATATCCCGCTCTATTGAGAGCTAGCCAATAGCTTGGCATATTCGGCGCCCAGCGCACCACGATAGAGTCTCCGTAGTTTTTCACTACTGCGTGTATTCTTGGTTCTTCTTCTTGCTTAGCTTCTGCTGAAAAACTGCAAAAACTAAGTATTATTAATATTATATAGTAGTATTTTTTCATATTCATCTCTCTTTTTTTTTATTCTTCATATTCTTTCTTATTTTATCTTGTTTTTATGGCAGGGGTAGCCACCTGAAAGGTGGCTATGGTCCTGCCGTAAGATGTTGTGGTATTGTCTATGGGGTTACCATTTTGCTGGTATTACCTTTACATAAATTTTATTGCTACCACTGGGTTTACTAATGCTAGGGTCAGTTTGATTGAAATTTATCACACTTCGCTTCATTGGAATCAAACTATAATTAAAAATATCAAAATAGTAGCTTTCGCACACATGCACTTTTGGGAAGTGATGCTCACCAATACCTTTATATTGATATTTGTCAAACATACCTCTTGACTCATCAGCACCATGGGCATAGAATGTGAAAACATTACCTATTGGGGACATTTCTATTCTTGGTTTTGCATTTTCCCAGTTTTCACCATAAACAGCTCTTACTTGATTACGTAATCCCTCCCAAATCGTTAAGGGGTGATCCCTAAACATTATATTATCTCGTTCCGATAGATCATATCTAAATTTATTTATATCAGATGGCTTCACTACGATATTTCCTGAAAGCAAATCAGGAGTATATACATCCTTATCTACTACAGTGATAAATTTATCATCACCAACTGATCCTTGCAAGTACTCAAGTTCATACATCTGATATCCTAATGCCATAGCGTAAGCGAAATGTCGAGCTATCATATCTGGTTGGTGATACCAATAAGCCATTGTCAAACTACAAGGTTCTCTATCAATTCTT
>JBHADY010000041.1:0-6574 GCA_041855325.1 Ignavibacteriota bacterium | reverse complement strand
TAACGCAACTAAACTTTCCATAATGTCGAAAGAAAAACAATCATTGTTGTATAACTTTATGCGCGAAAATGGCGGACATCAACGTTCAATGAAAATACCTGTAAATGATCGAGTCGCTAAGCTAAGTGAAAAAAGTGAAATAATTTATAATCGCCTATGGAGATTATAAAGTGATTGGCTGTGCCAATCACGTTTAAAATGAAAAATGAAAAACGGTGGTAAGATAATCGCCAGAAGGCGATTATCAAATAATCAATTAGAAAATTGACCTTGTCAATTTTCAACAACAATTCTTAATTCTTACTTCTTAATTCTATAAGTTTTGATAGCGTCCCGCTATCAAAACTTATAGCGTTCCAGCGTAAACGTTTCCCCGAGGTACTTCTGGCGAACGTATGGGTCGTCGGCGATTTCCTCGGCTGTGCCACTAATGAATATGTTCCCGTCTATCAAGATGTAGGCACGGTCAGTGATGGAAAGAGTCTCGTGTACGTTGTGGTCGGTTATTAGCACGCCTATGCCCTTGGACTTTAGCTTGTAGATTATCTTCATAATGTCCTCCACGGCTATTGGATCTATGCCGGCGAATGGCTCATCTAAGAGTATGAATTTGGGATCGGAAGCGAGGGCGCGAGCTATCTCGCAACGCCTGCGTTCGCCACCGGAGAGCATATAGCCCTTGCTTTTGCGTATGTGGGTGATGCGGAAGTCTTCTAAGAGTTGTTCGAGCTTTTCCTTGCGGGCTTGGCGGGAGAGCTTCTGAAGCTGGAGGATAGCGAGTATATTGTTCTCTACGCTCATTTTGCGGAAAACAGATGCCTCTTGCGGAAGATAGCTTATTCCGTACTTTGCCCTTTGATACATAGCCTTGCGGGTGATGTTCTTGTCGTTCAGGAAGATATTCCCGCCGTTCGGCTGCACCATTCCCACTATCATATAGAAAGTAGTGGTTTTGCCGGCACCATTCGGACCCAACAGCCCTACGATTTCGCCTTCTTTCACTTCTATGGATACACCTTTTACTACGGTTCTTTGCTTGTATTGCTTAACCAAGTCCCTGCCGGAGAGTATGAGTTTCCCCGTAGTTGTGCTTGGGGTTTCAGCTGCTATGTTCTCTGTTCTATCTTCCATATTGGTTATATCTTCTTTCTCTTAGTGTATAGTTTAGTCTTAATCTTTCTCCGCCACGAAGCACCGTGAAGCTGAAGGTATCGCCCACTTCGCCATCATATACTTTCAGGTAGAAATCTTCAGTCTTTTTTATCTTCTTATCGTCTATTTCGAGTATTACGTCGCCCGGTTCGAGCTGTGCGATAGTCGCAGCAGAGTTATTAAATGTACGCGTAACTAATAATCCATAATCAGATTTTATGTTATATCTGCGTTTTAGTCTTTCGTTCATTAATTGCAGATCCATTCCCAGCCAGAAGTCGCGATTTATCTTCTTTCCAGATTTCAATCTTTCGCTTATCTTTTTTAGTCTATCACTTGGGATAGCCCAGCCTATGCCTATGCTGCCCGCACCAGCGCGGTTAGTCGCTGTGGAGAAGATTACGGTATTCATTCCTATTACATCACCATTGGCATTAACTAATGGACCGCCCGAGTTACCGGAGCTAATCGCGGCGTCGGTTTGCACCATCCCTGTATAGACTTTGTCTCCCTGCACGAAGTCCAAGCCCGTGTTCGACACCACGCCCACGGTAACAGTAGGCTTTGCATTCATATCGAACAGCCCAAAGGGATTACCAAAGGCAATTGACCACTCTCCGACTATGATGTCAGAGGAATTAGCAAGTTTTAAATAGGGGAGTTTACTATCTGTGTCTATTTTTAATAGGGCTATATCGCTGGTGGCATCTGCCCCTATGATGCGAGCTTCGTGCTTTTCGCCACCCTTCATAGTTACTATTATCTTATTCGCTCTGCCGGCTACGTGGTAGTTAGTCAGAACGTAGCCATCTTCCGAGATGATGAAGCCAGAGCCGAGCCCTTCGACTACTTCGCTTCCTCTTCCGAAGAAGAAGTCCCAAAAGCTGTCCCCAGTGGAATAATCAACAACTTCCTCTACGTTAATGCCCACTACTGCTGGGCTCGCCTTCTTCACGGCATTAGTAATCGCATTTTGCCTGCTGGCATCGATTGAGCCTTGCCCATAGAGGGAATAAGTGCTAAATACACTAATAATAAGCACCAAAAGGACGCTTATTTGCTTTGTCATCATTATATTTCTATTCTTCATCTTATTGCCAATGTTTGTTTATAAACTATAATTATTAGTAAGTAAATTCATACACACAAAGTAAACGAATAAAGTAGTTTTAGGTTTTACTTCTCTCGCAATTTATATGAGACTAATGTTATATGTGCAAAAGAATAAGTCTTTTATTTTACTTAATACTTTGAATTGTTAAATATTTCAATTAATTTTGCATTTTATTGCCTTGCTAATATCGGGCAATCATTCATAACGATTTTCAACAACATAACATAACAGCTAATTATGAATTATAAAGTAACAAAAGCGACTACTACTAAGATTAATGATGTAGATTGGAATAATCTTAGCTTCGGAAAATACTTCTCTGACCATATGTTCATAAGTGATTATGAAAATGGTAAATGGAACGACGGCGAAATCCTACCTTATGGACCAATGCCAGTAGAACCAACTATGTGCACTCTCCACTACGGACAAAGTGTATTCGAAGGCTTGAAGGCATTCCACTGCAAAGATGGCGGTGCAAACATCTTCAGACCTATTATGAATGCAAAGAGACTCGCTACAAGCTGCGAAAAAGTGTGCATCCCTCCATATAATCCTGAAAAAGTACTTGAAGACTTAAAAGCTCTTATTACTATCGAAAAAGACTGGATCCCAAAGACAAGAGGACATGCTCTCTATATCAGACCAGTTATCTATGGTTCTGGTAACTTCCTTGGCGTTCATCCTTCAGACACTTACAGACATATTATTATGCTCTCTCCAGTGGCTTCTTACTACAAAGAAGGATTAAATCCAGTGAAGATTAAAGTAGAACACCTGTACACAAGAGCTGTAAAAGGCGGTCTCGGTTCAGCTAAAACTGCTGCTAACTATGCTGCTTCTCTCTATGCAGGCACTCAAGCTCAGAAAGAAGGCTTTGCACAAGTGCTCTGGCTCGACGGCGTTTCTAAGACTTTCGTTGATGAAGTAGGCGCTATGAACATTATGTTCTTAATCGGCGACGAACTTATCACTCCTTCTTTGGAATCTGGTACTATCCTCGCTGGCGTTACTCGCGACTCTGTTCTCACTATTGCTCGCGATTGGGGATACAAAGTAAGCGAAAGAGCTGTGAAGTTCGACGAAATTATGGCTGCATACAACGACGGTACTCTTAAAGAAGTATTCGGTACAGGTACTGCTGCTGTTATTTCTCCAGTGGGTCAATTAACATTCGAAGGCAAGAACTTACTTATCAATGATGGTAAAATTGGTCCTTTCGCTCAGAAAATGTATGATACTATCACTGGTATTCAATACGGCGAAATCGAAGATAAATTCAATTGGAACTTCCATATTGATTTCTAATCTTAGAACAAAAATAATAAATAAAAAGAAAGGGACGAACCGCAAAGTTCGCCCCTTTTTTGTTTAACTAATAAAAAAATGATGTTAAGAAAAACTTAAAATTTGCTTAATCAAATGATGACTTTCCGCCGGAGTTTAATTCTATGTATTCGTCAGAAGTGTCGCTTCTGGAAGCGCCGTATAAGCGTCTTCTGCGTCTTTTGTTAATTGCCTTAACTATGAAATAGATAATAGCTAAGACTATGATTAGCTTAGTCCAGCTGAAAGTAGGCGGATATACAGATACCGATCCGTCCGGATTAGTTACATACTGAGGCTTCGAGTACCAAAAAGCACCATACCAAGGGAGATAGCTCATATGTGATGCTATCGAACCTGTAACGTATCCGCGCATTAATCCGCTGGAGTATCCACCGTAATCATTGATTTGATAGTCGCGAGAAACACCGCTATTATTAGTAGCACGCACTTTTTCTACTCTTCTTGGAATGCCGTATTGTGTGCGCATATCGGCATTGCTTACTCTGCGGGGAGTAGCGCTTTGCATACTTCTTTCTGAAGAACTGCTGCGTTTGCCGCCGAAGGAACTTCCGCGAGAGGAGGAAGATGAACGCGTAGAGTAGCTACGAGATGAGCTGCGAGATGAGCTGCGGCTTCCCCCGAAGCTACCGCGACGAGCGAATAGATCATCCGGCATTATGCTCGCAAGGAGAAGAAAAATAAAAGTTGCCACTAAGGCTAAATTAAGGTATTTTTTCATATTAGAATATCCTATCTGTGTCTAATGAATCATCTTCGTTTCTGAAGGTAATTTCGGATTTAAAGTCTGCATTGAATACGGCAGCTTTTTCCGCGCCGAACATAGCTTTAATTCCGCTTTCCTTCATTTTATTTGATTTAATATGCACGAGTACATTCACCACGCCATCAAGTTCTTCGCCGTTTAATATGAGGTAAGTCTCTTCCAAAGTGCCGTCGCTTTCGATAACGAGCTGAGTGAGCGTTTTCGCTTCCTCTTCAGTGAAAGAAGGCTCCTGCACTTTCACGTTGGTAAGGTTATCCTGGAAAATGTTCTTTATGTGCATTTTTTCATCTGTGCCCAAATATTGGACTATAGCGTCGAATGTTCCATCTTCGTCAATATGGACGAGTATTTCCTTTAAGCCGGCTAATTGCTCGCCGTTAAAGTATACTGCAGTTTTTTCAATTCTGCCATTGCTTTCAATTGCAAATGTTGCCATTATTTCTTCCTTCTATTAGTTAATGATTTATTATCTTACTTTGAATTTTTCCCTAAACGGTTCAAGTGTTCTTTTATTGTTTTTTATGAACTCTTTGCGGTTAGTTCTCATTAATGTATATTTAGTAATAGTGTGATGTATATTTCCATCTTCTTTTACTTTGTTTCCTGTGTGTATGTGTATGCGTTGTTCTTGTTCCAGCTCGTAATATAGTGGAACACGAAGCTCTGTGCCTATGCAAAGTTGCCCACCGGAGCTGATGATAGTAGTAAAGCGTATCTTCTGCTTCGGATCTGGAATAGTTATGCTGCCTTGTCCGGTTTTGGTAACGAGAATCTTGCTTGCTTTGTATCCGAACAAGTCAAGATAGCCCTGAGCATTGAATATTAGCGAGTGATTCACAGCTGGGGTTGGCACGCCGTTTTCGACGAGTAATTCGTCCTCGTGCATTACATTCCAAGCTATACCTGTATCGGCGCAAGCCTGCCCGAAGTTAAAGAACAAGTGCGGCTGAAAAGCCCCGCCGGAGTTCTGCCCAATGGTCGATGTATCGTCCAAAGACTCATAGTAGCGTTTGCCGAGGGAGTCTATAGTCAGGTTTATCTTTCTAAATTGCCAATCGTGTGTGGTTCGCTCTACCAAGTCATATTGACTTGTGTATTCATAGCCGTAGTATTGCATATACATCAGGTGCAAGTGGAAGCGATTATTATTAGTTACAGAGTCGCACACGACCATAAGGATTTCGTCTCTGTTCTTCCTTAATGGTACGCCCCAACCAATGACTATACTATCCTTGGACTCCACTGCATAGAATAGAGTGTCCTTAGCTTGGAACTGATACGAAGCGCAAGAGTTTACCATCTTGCGTTCTTCGTTCGGAGTTACCTTAAATATGGGTTTGCCATCTTTATCGTATCCGATAATGTCTTCATCTGCCATTAATCCTGCCGGAGCAAAGGCTAATAGCACTATGATACAGCCTATTATATAACTAAATACTCTGATTTTGCTCTTGTTCTTGTTCATACTGCCTTAATTGATTAATAATATTCTGCATATCGCTCGGAAGCTCGGACTCAAAGGCTATGAATTCATTCGTCGCGGGGTGAATAAAGCCCAGAGTGCGTGCGTGGAGCATTTGTCTATTAATTTGATTTAATAGCTTAGTGTAAAAGTTCTTTCTCTTTGGGGAATGCCCGCCATACACGACGGTATCGCCACCATAGAGTTCATCTCCGAATAGCGGATGCTTCTTGTGCGAGCAATGCACGCGTATTTGGTGAGTTCTGCCTGTGCGGAGCTTCAGCCTAAGTAGCGTCATATACTCGAAGCGTTCTACTACCTCGTAGTCTGTTATAGACGGTTTACCGCCCTTTTTAGTTACTTCAAACTTCTTTCTATTTCTTTCTGAGCGGTCGATATTGCCCGTAATTGTGCCAGAATCGTTCTCCATTTTGCCCCAAACGAGAGCCAAATACTCACGCTTAACGGTGCGTTCGGCGAACATTTTCTGCAGTTTGGTTAATATCTCGGTTTCCTTAGAAACGACTAACAAGCCCGTAGTGTCTTTATCGAGGCGATGGACTATCCCCGGTCTAACCGCTGCCGAGGCGAATATCATTCCTTCGTTTATTGCGGAGTCTTCTTCGTCGTCTTCGTCCCCAGTTTCGATTTCTATATTCTCTCGCACACCCAAGTGCCAAAGAACAGCATTAATCAGCGTGCCGTCTCGGTTTCCGAAGCCCGGATGCGAGAC
>JBHADY010000040.1:0-4183 GCA_041855325.1 Ignavibacteriota bacterium | reverse complement strand
CAAAAGAATGACCTCATCTCCGAGCGGAAAATGCTGGCAACACGAAAAAGAAACTCAAAAGCAAGACACTAAATAAATAAAAAAAGGCTATCATTCGTTTATGATAGCCCTTTTAGTTTGTTTGCTTGAAGTGAGAAATTACTTCTTGTTCATCACTTTGATTGCTTCATCGAAGTACTTAATCGCTTCCATTAGTTGCTTATCATGCGACGCAAAGACTTGGGACATTTTGTTCCTATCCCACAGGATACGCGCGATGTTCATCTTTATTGATACTTTGATGTAATCCATATCTATCTTTGCTTGCTCGTCGTTCCACTTGATTTCTCTGCTTTCAGCTAACTTGCGGAAATCAGCCATAATCTTATCGTCGATTTCGAAGTTACGGATAAAGCCAGAGAAGTTGTTGTCGTATTTGCTCTTTAGCTCAGTTTTGTGTTTGTCTAAGAACTCTTCCACGAACTCAACGAATAAGCTCTTCTTGCGGAATTCCACTGTTAGGTCAGTTAAAGTGTCATCGTTCTTCACGATTACATCTGGAGTGATACCACCAGCGCCAAACACAGTTCTGCCTAATCGAGTTTTGTATAGCGGGAGCGAGTCGATATCGATTTTTTCTTTTTCGTCTTTAGCTTCTTTGTTGAACTTTTCTACTTGCTTTTTGATTTTCTTCATAGCATCGTTAATGTAGTTGCCTTCATCTAAGTTCAAGCGTCCCACTAAGTTACGATAGTCATCTTTATCTTCATATTTTCTTTGAATACATCTTCCGGAAGGAGTATAGTATTTAGAGATAGTCAGTCTGAATGCAGAGCCGTCGCCTAAGGAGATTTGTCTTTGCACTAAGCCTTTACCGAAGGAAGTAACACCTACGACCAAGCCTCTGTCTCTATCTTGGATAGCACCGGAAACGATTTCGCTTGCTGAAGCGGAGCCTGCATTGATTAGCACGATGATTGGGAGTTTTTCCCATTTGTGTCCGCCACGAGCTACGAAGTCTTCGCAGAATTCTGGTCTTCTTCCTTTTGTATAAACGATAGTATCGCCTTTAGCTAAGAATTCCTCAGCCATTCTGAATGCTTGGTCAAGGAAGCCACCAGGATTAAAGCGCAAATCAAGTACGAGTTTTTTCATTCCTTGCTTTGAAAGTTCATCGAGAGCTTGGTTAAGCTCGCTGTTTGTAGTAGCCATAAATCTATCCACATAGATAACGCCTATATCAGTTCCGTCTATCATAAATTTAGATCTAACGGAGTTATTCGGAATCTTATCGCGTTTGATTTTGAACTGCAATAGCTCTTTATTTGAGCGACGTTTAATGTCGAGGACTACTTCAGTGCCTTTTGGTCCTTTTAGTTTCTTTGGCACCTGACTTCTCTTTATTCCGACTACTGATTCGCCATCAACTTTGATGATTTTATCACCAGCTTGAATGCCCACTTTTTCACTCGGACCGTCATTTAGCGGGGTTACCACGATAAGAGTATCATTCACGATGTCGAATTCCACACCGATACCATCGAAGCTTCCGCTAAAGTCTTCGTTTACCTCTTTCATTTCCTCTTTAGTTAAGTAAGCAGAGTGCGGGTCGAGCTTTCCGAGCATAGCTCTGATAGCTTCTTCCGTTAGCTTATCTGCATCTACTTCAGTGAGGTAATTGCGGAATGCGGTATTCAGCACCTTGTCGAATTTCTGAGTATTCTTAAATATATTATCACTAGAAATAAGTGGCTGTAGCGATATTCCCGCCAGGATTCCGCATAGTATAAATGCCCATACTTTTACATTTTTGCGCATTTGTTCTCCAATATATGTGTTAATTTTATGAATTGCAAAAATAATGATTATATCATTAAAAGTAAAGATTTAATAATATAATACTTTAAGATTTTAATACTTTAAGATTTATACTCTTTAAGGCTTATGGTATTATGAATAATAGTAAGTTATTATCATTTTACGCATTATGATTCAATAACGCATATTACATTATACGCATTGCATTTTTTTAAGTTACTGTTTAGTCTATCATAACTAAGGTATATTTATAGAAATTATCGGCATCTAAGCCGGAGAAAGTCATCTTATAGCCTGCATTTTCGCTGGTGGCTGTCATATCTATGCCGAAAGAAGTAGGACTGGGGCGTGCATCGAGTTTGTTCTTGCAGCTTACCCGCGAGCAGTGACACGAACCATTGCTTCCTTCCTCGCAGATTTCGCAACTTGTATGATTAAACGAAAAAGCAAAATAATATCCCAACATCAATAGGTCTCTTTCCACCCTTAGTAACTTCTCTGAATACTCTTTATACTGGCTCTTCAAATCCGGAAACTCCGGATTGTCCCCGCTATAATTACGATTGTCTATGCTTAAGCGAATCACCACAGCACGCTTATACTCAGCAAAGAACTCTCTGCATTTATCAATATCCGGCGTATTCGGCGGACAACAAGAACTTCCATAGCTCGGACAACCGAACTGACACTTCACCCTAACCCTCTGCGAAACAACTATTTTACTCGCATCGACGAAGGCATAATCTGTAAATCCATTTTTTTCAAGTACTTCGCTTACTTGCTTAAGCATTCTTTCTTCTATACTTAGAGATTAGTAAATCCAGCAATAATAGTGCAACTGCAGCCATCAGGAAGTATTGGTATTTGCTTTCGTATTCGGAGTATTTCTTCGCTTCGAACAGCTGTTTATCCATTTTGTCCATCTCCTCGATGAACTGCTGAAGGTCAGGCTCAGATTGATGCGTAGCTACGAAAATCCCACCACCAGCTTTTGCTATATTTTGCAGGGCTTCCGGGTGCAGACGCGATATAACGGTCTCGCCATTATCGTCTTTCAAATAGCTGTCCTTATTGCCATAGCTATCAGTTGGGATAGGCGCACCCTCGGGCGTACCCATAGCAATTGTGAATATAGTAAAGCCTTTGTCTTTTGCTTTTTCGGCTTCTTCTTCGGCGTTTTCTTCGTGGTCTTCGCCATCACTAATGAGCAATAGGGCTTTTTTCTGTTTCTTTTCCGTGTGGAACTTTTCAGTCGCAATGGAGATTGCCTCGCCGATAGCAGTGCCTTGTTCGCTTATGAACTCGGGATCTATAGTAGTTAGGAACATCTTAGCAGCAGCGTAATCGGTAGTAAGGGGGAACAGCACGTTTGCTCTTCCGGCGAAGACGATTAGCCCCACTCTATCGCCATCAAGTTTATCGAGGAGGCGGATTATCGCCTGTTTGGCGCGTTCCAATCTATTGGGTTTTATGTCCTCTGCCAGCATAGAGTAGGATATATCCAAGCCTATGACTATATCGACGCCTTCGCGTTTTGCATCGCTCAGCTTAGTGCCGGCACGCGGATTAGCATATGCCACGATGAGCAGAGCAATTGATGCAAATATGAGAATAAACTTCAGGTAATCTTTGAATTTGGAGTAATTCACGAGGAAGCGTTTTAGGTTTTGCTTTCCCACGAACTTATAAAGTTTTCTCTTTCTAAGCAACCTATAGACAGCAAAGAGAATGGCTATTGCTGGCAGTAGCCACAAGAAGGACAATCTATCTATAAACTCAAATTCTGGCATTAGAATTAAGACCCCGTTTTTTGTGTGTTATAGAGACGAAAATTGAGTTTTTTTATTGAAAAGCAAAAAGTGAAAGCCAACGGCTTTCGCTATTTGAATTAAGAATTCTTAATTCTTAATTCGATAAGAGCCTAGCACTTATCACTTCCCGCCTTTTGTCCTATTATCAGATTTGCAAAGCATTTGGCAATTGTCTATTTCAGTCTTGCCACCATCGCACCAAGGGATTATATGGTCTGCTTCCATTTCCGATATATCGAAACTCTTTCCGCATTTCTTGCATTTGCCACCTTGCTTCTCATAGACTTCACGCTTTATATTATCACTAAAAGCACGTATGTTCAAGTACTTTTCTTCCTTGCTTAATACGTACCAGTATATGCCTTTCTTATTGGTTACGTCTTCATCTTCCATTAAGCGAGCTACTTCTTTATCTAACTTAGCACCATCTAAACTTTTATCATTTTTATATTTGTTGTATATCTCGCCCCATTCTATGCCTTTCATCTCCCTGCGATATGTAGGGAAAATAGACTTCACCCACTCCATCACACTGGAAAAGTAATTCCACAACTCTACTGCATTAGGATCATTCT
>JBHADY010000039.1:0-7015 GCA_041855325.1 Ignavibacteriota bacterium | reverse complement strand
GCTTTTTTGGTTTTAGTTTTAGTTTTCAGAGAGTCTGTAGTTTGCTCAATTTTAGCTTTATTATTATTTTTCGGTTTTGCTTGAACCTCTCCAGCAGAGACACCAGCAATTAGTATGATAATCGCGAGAATAAGATTCTTCATTTTAGTTATACCTTTATAGTTATAATATAATGACAATAGAAGGTAAATATACGACTTTTTGGGGAGAAAGGCAAGAATGAATGGAATATAAATGAAAAAAGTTCTGATTCCCTATTTTATTCCCACTTTTTCCGTATCTTTGCAGTCTATCTTTATGATAAACTAAAACAAATAAAGCAAAGTAATGAAAGAAGCACTATTAACTAAATTGAATATTCGCGGAGCTGAGTTCTATGCCTATCACGGCGTAAGGCAGGAAGAACAAACGCTCGGCGGAAAATATCAAGTAGATGTCGAAATGTACTATAACGCTACTCGCGCCGTGCTCAATGACGACGTCGCTTATGCCCTGAATTACGACGAAGCAATGTATATAATCGAAGATACTGTGGCTGGGGAAACTCAATATAACTTAATCGAAACTATAGCAAATGAAATTCTCCACTCCCTGTTCGATAAATTCCCTATGCTCGAAAAAGCACGAGTTAAGGTAAGAAAATACTATCCGCCTATCCGCACTCCACTCGATTTCATAGAGGCAGACCAAGTAATGCTGCGAGTGGATCACGAAGGATAAGTGGGACGCAGAAGGAACTTGATTAAGTTCGATACGACTAAATAAAAAGATGGCTTTACCGCTCGATAAGTGCGATAAAGCCTGATTTGTATTTATGTGAAATTTATGTCTTATTTAAGAGCGTCAATAATCTTTTGAGCGATTTCAGCGCCTACTCTTTCTTGAGCTTCTTCAGTGGAAGCACCAATGTGAGGAGTGATTGATACTCTTGGGTGGTTGATTAATTCTTTTTGTGCTTCTGTTGGTGGTTCGTTTTCGAATACGTCCAAGCCAGCATAGCGCACTTTGCCACTGTTAAGAGCAGCTAATAAGTCAGCTTCTCTGATAACGCCACCGCGAGCGCAGTTGATAACTACTACGCCGTCTTTCATTTTTTCAAATTCTGGAGCTGTTAGCACTGCTTGTCCATTGATAAGTGGAGCGTGGATAGTGATAATATCAGCTTGCTTCAATAACTCGTCTTGAGACATTAAAGTAACGTCGAGGTCAGTTTCTTTTACGAATGGGTCAGTTGCGATAACTTTCATTCCAAGACCTAAAGCTCTTTTTGCTACTTCTTTACCAATATTACCAAGAGCGATAATACCAAGAGTTTTGCCTGTTAATTCCATACCTTTAGCATAGTCTTTTTTAGGCCATTTGCCTTCGCGCATTTCTCTGTTGCTTGTGCCGATGAAGCGGCAAAGACCGAACATATGCGCAAGAGCTAATTCTGCTACTGAAATAGAAGAAGCACCAGGAGTGTTTAGCACTGGGATATTCTTAGATTTTGCGTAAGCTACGTCGATATTGTCTAAGCCAACGCCACCGCGACCGATTGCTTTAAGTTTTGTGCCTTTGTCGATTACTTCTTTAGTAACTTTAGTTGCACTGCGAACGATGATAGCTTCGAATTCGCCGATTTTTTCTAATAATTCTTCTGGGCTCATTTTTTGTTCAACAACTTCGAGACCAGCTTCTCTCATCATATCAGCACCGATTTTTTCGATACCGTCTGATACTAATACTTTCATTATTTCTATACCTTTGGTTTAATGATTAAATGTGTTAATTTAGTAGCACCTATTAGGACGAAGCATAATAAAGAATAGTGGAAAATATTTCCTACAATTGAGGAAAATATTTCCAATAAAAATAATATATTTACAAATCGTCAATATTAACGTCATTTTACTGAAATAAACCATAACCTATGTGTACTATGAAGCTACAATTAGACGAAAGATTATTAGAGCATTACGATAAAGTGCAAGATAGAATCAAACGCAGAC
This sequence comes from Ignavibacteriota bacterium, assembly GCA_041855325.1. Taxonomy (GTDB): domain Bacteria; phylum Bacteroidota; class Ignavibacteria; order Kapaibacteriales; family UBA2268; genus CALLXS01. The sequence goes on along the minus strand of JBHADY010000039.1, from coordinate 5,024 downwards.
TGCAGGAATTTAAGGAAGTGCCAAAAAGCGAGTACTTCTATGAGTTCTGTTTTTGCCTCTGCACACCGCAGAGCAAAGCTGCAAATGCACTAATTGTCCAAAAGAAGCTAAAGGAACTGGACTTCGAGAATAAGCCGTTTAATCCGGTGGATATACTCGCCACACCAGAGAATTACATTCGTTTTCACAATCAAAAGGCGAAGAGAATAGAAAACGCCCCGAAGATATTCCCAGAGATTATGTCTATCTTAGAAAGCGAGGAAAGCAATTTCGATAAGCGTGCGAAGATACATAAGTTAGTGAATGGCTTCGGACTTAAAGAGGCTTCGCATTTTATGCGTAATATAGGATACGAAGGCTTAGCAATACTTGATAGGCACATATTAAAGAACTTAGTTAAGTTGGGTGTATATCCCGAAGTACCGAATATCTCGACAGTTAAGGGCTACTATGCTGCGGAAACTGGCTTTTTGGCATTTGCTCGCGAGGTATTAATCCCTATTGATGAGCTGGATCTGCTCTTTTGGAGCTATGAGAATGGGGAAATAATTAAGTAGATGGAGCGATGCAGCTTTTTTATAGAACTATATGGAAATGTGTGGAAAAAATTGTATTTTTGCGTTTTGTACTATAATACAATAAAAGATATAAGTATATGGCAAAATCAACAATGCAATCAATAGGCAAACAAGCAAAGGAACAAAAACCAAGCCCAAGCTGGAAATTCTCTTTCGGAAAGAAGAATATATACTTCATTTTGGCTGGTGTGGCTACTATCGTTTTGGGTTATGTTCTGATGAGCACTGGCATTACTGAAGAAGCTGCTGCAGTAGATGGAAAATGGAATAACGCTCTGGCGGTGTCCGTTGCTCCAATCGTTCTGCTAATTGGCTATTGCGTGCTTATTCCTATGGGAATAATGAAAAACTTCGATACTAAAGCTGAAAACGAAAAATAATATGCAAACAAAAGCCGGCTATATTGCTATCGTAGGGAAGCCGAACGCTGGGAAGTCCACTCTGATGAATGCAATTCTCGGAACGAAGCTGTCTATCGTAACCCCGAAGCCCCAAACTACGCGTAAGCAGGTGCTGGGGATATATTCTGATGATGCGAATCAAATCGTGTTCATTGATACTCCGGGTATATTGAATCCCAAGTACGAGATGCAAAAGTTTATGATGGAATACGTGGCTTCTGCCTTAGAAGCTGCTGATGCTATCATCTTCCTCGTTGATGTGAAGAAGCATAAGAACGAGCTGGACGAAAAGTCTATGCAGTTCCTTCGTGCTGCGAAAGCAACCAAAAAGCCGATTATTGCAATACTGAACAAAGTGGACTTATACGAAGACGTGAAAAGCGTGCTTCCTATCATTCAGCAATTCAATGAAATGGAGATATTCGAGGAGATTATTCCTATCTCGGCGCTGAAGGAAACTCACATAGAAAGCTTAATTGCCACTTTGGTGAAGTATATGCCAGAGAACGAATTCTACTTCGATCCCGAAGACCTCAGTACGCTGAACGAACGCTTCTTCGTTTCCGAAATCATCCGCGAACAGCTCTTCCTTTCCTATTCAGAGGAAATACCATACTCAACAGAGGTGGTGATTACTCAATTCCGCGAGAAAGCTATGGGTAAGTGGTTCATCTCCGCTGATATACTCGTGGAGAGGAAATCGCAGAAGATTATCCTCATCGGACGCAATGGAGAGAAGATAAAGAAAGTGGGCGAAAGAGCACGCCTCGCGGTGGAGGATCACCTGCAGACCCCGGTTTTCTTGGATCTCTTCGTGAAGGTGCGAGACAATTGGCGCAATAATAAGAATATACTTAAGAATTTGGGCTATTAATTGACACCTCAATGATTAACTTTAATTAGCTAAATTCATAAATCTTAAGAATGGGAAAGTCGCCTTCGCTATGAAAAGGCGATTTTTTCGTTTATTAAATACATAATCTTTAGCCACATAAAACAAATAAAACTATCTTAATTGCAGGCGAAATATAGCTAAATACTGGTATTTTGCAATTAAGATATAAGATTTATTTGTAATTATGTGGAAAAATCCTTAATTTTGTACTCTTTTTAGTAATTTTATAGATAGGAGTAGTTCTAAAGTGGAAACTACAGCAAAAATAACTAAATCGCTCCGCAAGGAAGATGTTAGCCGTGCTTGGCTTGTAGTAGATGCAGAGGGTCAAACTCTCGGCAGACTTAGCACACAAGTTGCTACTTTACTACGCGGCAAGCATAAGCCAGACTTCACTCCTCACGTAGATAATGGCGATTACGTTATAATCATTAATGCAGAAAAAATCCAACTGCAAGGCAAACGCCCAGAACAGAAGGAATACTTCAGCCACTCTCAATACCCTGGCGCTGGAAAATTTGAATCATTCAAATCAATGATCCAAAGAAAGCCTGCTTTTGTCATCGAGCACGCAGTAAAAGGAATGCTGCCAAAAACTAAACTCGGCAGACAGATGATGAAAAAACTTAAAGTATTTGTAGGCAGCGAGCACAATCATCAAGCTCAAAAACCTCAAGCATACGAATTGTCAAAATAATTAACAGTTTTATTAACGCGGAGTCCTTAGATGAAATCTAAACCAGCAATAGGAAGAAGAAAAACTTCCGTAGCCCAAGTAAGATTGAAACCTGGAAAAGGCGTGATTACTATCAACAGAAGAGAGTTCCAAGACTACTTCCCAATTGATGTAAATCGCATAACAGTGATGAAACCACTCGAAGTAACTGAAAATATCGGTAAATTCGATATCGACGTAACTGTAAGAGGCGGTGGCTCCACTGGCCAAACAGGTGCAGTTCAGCTTGGTATCGCTCGTGCTTTAGTAGAATTTAACGAAGAATTAAAAGCTATCCTTCGTAAAAATGACCTCCTTACTCGCGACCCACGTATGGTGGAACGTAAGAAATACGGTCAGAAAAAAGCACGTAAACGCTTCCAATTCTCTAAACGTTAATCTTATCGCTCTCTTGCGTGCAAGTGGCCTCATCGCCTCTGCCGCATAGCCACTTAAGATTATATAGCGAAGAAAATTGCTAAACGTTCTAAATAATATCATTATAATTAACAAATTTAATAACATAATGTTTTTGGATTATTTGTGTGTGGCACTGGAAATAACACCAAATGCTGAGCAAATAAGAAGATAAAAGCATAAGCAATAACACAAAGGAAAAAATAATGGCTCACTCAGTATCAATAGAGCAATTACTTGAATCCGGCGCGCATTTTGGCCACCTTACTAGAAGATGGAACCCAAAGATGAGCAACTTCATCTTTATGGAACGCAACGGTATTCACATTATAGATTTGCGTAAAACGCAAGTGTTAGTAGATATTGCAAAAGACGCTTTGCACAATATCGCTAGCCAAGGCAGAAAAGTTCTCTTCGTGGGAACTAAACAACAAGCCAAAGACATTATTGCTGCTCAAGCACAAGCATGCAATATGAACTACGTAAGCGAAAGATGGTTAGGCGGCATGCTTACCAACTATAGCACAGTTAGAAAAAGTATTGAAAGACTCCACGCCATTGATAAAATGGAAGGAGATGGCACATTCGAATCAATTACTAAAAAAGAACGCTTACTCAAAACAAGAGAACGCGATCGCCTCCGCAAAATTTTCGGCGGCATTGAGCACATGGGAAGAATCCCAGGCGCTATTTTCGTAGTAGATATTAAAAAAGAACATATAGCAATCAAAGAAGCTAAAAAATTAGGTATTCCAGTGATTGCACTCGTGGATACTAACTGCGACCCTGAAATCGTGGATTACCCAATCCCTGCTAATGATGATTCCGCTAAGACTATTGAGCTCATCGCAGGTGTTATGGCTCAAGCAGTTAAAGAAGGTGCTGAAATAGCTAACCAACGCAGAGCTGACGGTCACGCTGACGTTGAAAGAGAATTCAAAGAAGAAGACAGACAGCAAAGACCAAAGAGAAACTTCAGAGATAGAGGCCAAAGACCACAAAGAGAATTCAAACCAAGACGCAACCAAGACGAAAATTCTCAAGCTGAAGCTCCTGCTCAAAAAACAGCTCCTGCTGAAAACAATAACACGGCTGAAGCAAAGTAATTCTATATAAAACTTTAAAAAACCAGCCCTATTTATAAAGGCTGGTTTTTTAATAAATTAAAAATATAAATTAGTAATATAAATTGGAGATATAAAATGGCAGAAATTACTGCTCAAATGGTAAAAGAATTAAGAGACAAAACTGCTGCAGGTATGGCTGATTGCAAAAAAGCTCTCGTTGAAGCTGAAGGCGATATGGAAAAAGCTATTGAAATCCTTAGAAAAAAAGGTGCTGCTTCTGCTGCTAAAAGAGCTGACAGAAACGCAAAAGAAGGCGTTATCTGCGCTATGATCTCTGACGATAAGAAAACTGGCGTTCTCGTGGAAATTAACTGCGAAACTGACTTCGTTGCTAAAAACCAAGACTTCGTGGACTATGCAACTACAGTAGCTAAAGCTTACCTTGCTAACGAAGCTAAAGACGTTGACGCTTTAATGAATGTTAAAGTTGGAAGCGAATCAGTAGCTGACCTGCACAATGGTATCTTAGCTAAATTCTCTGAAAAAATTGAAGTACGCAGAATGCACAAAATCAACACTAATGGTTTCCTTTCTGCATACAATCACTTCGATAAGAAATTAGGCGTTCTCGTGGAAGCTAACCTCGCTACTCCTTGCGATGCAAGCAAAACTGCTGTTCACGACATAGCTCTTCAAGTAGCAGCTATGAACCCTGTATCTATCGACAGAAGCAGCGTTTCTGAAGAAAAAATCCAAAAAGAATTGGAAATCTACAAAGAAATCGCTATCAATGAAGGCAAAAAACCAGAAATGGCTGAAAACATTGCTAAAGGTAAATTAAACAAATTTTTCCAAGAATCTGTTCTCCTTGAACAAGTATTCGCAAAAGATAACACTAAGAAAGTTGCTGACGTATTAACTGAAGCTAATGCTGATCTTAAGATCGTTTCT
>JBHADY010000038.1:0-3240 GCA_041855325.1 Ignavibacteriota bacterium | reverse complement strand
CTAGGTTTTGCATAAGCGCAGCGAACTCTCCGTAGTATTCGCGTGTTTCATCAGATTGATAATCCAAATTGCCTTTAGCCACTTCACATGTGTGCGTTTTGATATCGTTAATAACTTGTTTAATAGTATTGTTCAGGTTATTGAATGCTTTGCAGATGTCGCCGAGCTCATTATTTTTGTGATAACATATATCCATATGTAAATCTCCTTTTGCTAAGTTGTTAGCGAGCTGGCTGATTTGCTTCATTGGCTTAATGAGATCCTTATTCGTGATTATCCACATAATAATGATTCCAGTGGCAGTTAATAAAATCAAAATAGCCATCATATAGTAGTAAGACATAGAAGCTTCATCTACTGATTTCAGGGATAGACCTACGTTAATTGCGCCAATGTGATTACCCTTTAAATCATAGAATGGTTCTATGATATCGAGGCATCTTTCATTGTAGTGAGAGGAGTTAGGATTGTTCTCATCACGAATATACTCCTGCTCTACTATTTCTTTTCTCATAGCTGCAGCCATAGTACCTTCGTCATTGAATGGAAGCCCCACTCTGTTTCTATCGCTATGAACTACTGCGTTTCCTTTTAGATCGACTATTAGGATATAAGCTAATCCTTTAGTTTTTTGTACGAAGTTTTCAGCGAGTGCTTGTTGTTCTTTTGTAGTATTGTATTTAAATACGTTTTTCACAACGTAAGTAAATTCTCTTGCTTTGGTGTAAGCTAAATTATTATTTTCTTCAATAATGAAGAACTTAAAAAATACAAAGATTAATCCTGCAACAAAAGCTAATAATAGCATTTGGTTGAGCATATTTTTTTGAGCTAATTTCATATCTTTGCTTCTTTCTTTGAAAAAAGTTGAACAATAGTTGTATTAAATTGATAGTAGTTGATATATTATTTTAAGTTGATAATATAAATATTATATAATAAGCTCATCGCTTAGTGCGTCTGCCTCCTGCGGAAGACTTCTCTTGGAATAGCTATTGCTTATCAGGCTTGCTAATTCGTCGTTAAAGTTGGAAACTCTCGTATTTGAAGTGGATAGTTTAAATCTATCTACTAATCTTCGCAATTGGTCTGCCTGACCAGAGAGTTCTTCTGCAGCACTTGCGGATTGCACGGCGCTGGCGGTATTGTTTTGAGTTACTCTGTCTATCTGCTGAAGTCCTTGGTTAATTTGCGAAATTCCCAATGCTTGCTCATTGGAGGAAGTCGTGATTTCCCCGATGATATCAGCCACTTTGATTGATTCGCCTTGTATTTCGCTTAGTGCTTCTGCGGTTTTCTTTACTAATTCAGCACCTTTATCTACGGTCTTAATGCTGGAAGCTATCATTTCGGATGTTTCCTTTGCGGCTTTCGCGGAGCGAGCTGCCAAGCTACGCACTTCTTCGGCTACTACGGCGAATCCTTTGCCGTGACGGCCAGCGCGAGCTGCTTCCACTGCAGCATTCAGTGCGAGCAGGTTAGTTTGGAAGGCTATGTCATCGATTACTCTGATGATTCTGGAAATACTCTGCGAAGAGGCATTAATTTCATCCATTGCTTCAGTTAGGGAGCGCATTTCTAAGTTACCCTTTTCGGCGGCATCGCGTGCGTGAGTAGCCAGCTCATTTGCTATGCGCGAGTTTTCAGCATTGTGGTTAGTCTGCGAGCCAATTTCATTCATAGAAGAAGTGATTTCCTCTAATGAGGCAGCTTGTTCATTTGCTCCTTGAGATAGCGTGTTGCTAGAATCTGATACTTGCGTAGCTGCGTGAGTAACTTCATTAACTGTAGTGCTAACGTTCAGCAGTATTTGATTAAGTGATTTAATCGAATTATTAACTGATTCTTTAATTAATTTATTATCTCCGTGATATTCGCCCACCATGGCCACGGTTAGGTCTCCGTTTGCCATTGCTTGCATCACGGTGTTGATTTCGTTTAGTGGGAGGGAGTCGAATGAAGCATTCAGATTTTGCTTAAGAACTTCAAATGCGCCTTCATATTCATTAATCATTCGTGCTTTCAGGTCGCCTTTGGATAGTCTATTCAGCACGTCCATTACTTCATTAAATGAATTTCCGATAATATCGAGCATATTATTCATTCCGCCGACTATTTTCTTAAAGTCGCCATTTAAAGAATCGATATTTCCTCTGTGGTCAACGATACCGTGAGAGACGTTATATATGATTAGGTTAGACTCATTAATAACTGTCTTCAGGTTCGCTCTTACTTGTTCAATAATGTGGTTAATGAAGGCTTTCTTTCCTGGGAATTTTTCGAGTTCAGCATCGAAGTTTCCGAGACCGAATTGCTTCACGCAAGCCATTGCTTTTTTCTTCACCGTGATGTGCCCCATAACCATATCGTTAATGCCTTGGGTCATCACTGCGAAGTCATTTTTGTATTTGCTCACATCTAGCTTAGCATCTATGTTCCCGATATCGTGTTCTTTGGACATTTCATTGAGGTCAGTGAGCAGAGATTTAATATTATTCGCAAGGGTTAATACAGCGGCATAAGCCCCAGTGTGTTTTTGATTATCTTCTTTAAATTCGAAGTCACCATTTGCTACTTTATCTGCTATAACTTTCATTTCTGCAGGTTCTCCGCCGATTACCGCAAGTATTTTCTTAGATATTATGAAGAATGCACTAATTGTTGTAGTAATGAGAATCAGGATAAATGCGAAAGTAAGTATAATCAGAGTAGTAGCTGTATTTACGCTGTCTTCGAGTTGGTTAGTAGTTCTTTTGTTAGTTAGTTCGCGGAACTCTTGCAGTGGCTTTGCTATGGAAGCGAGTGCATTAATGTATTTTTCGCCATAAACGAGTTTTCGTGCGAGTTCTGGGTTTGGTTCGCCTTCTATTGTGAATTTCCCAGCGGAGTCAGGGTATAGTCCTTTTATGGCGTTCATAGCCACTGTTTCGTCCCAAACGAGGTCCGTAGAGTTATCATTTGCTTCTTTCATTTTCTCGAATTCTTCATCAGTGAAGTCGAGGTTTTTCATTTTATCGATAGTAGCGATTTTCTCGCCATTAGCTCTTGCTTTTCTTCCTGTGCGTATATCGATAACTTCTTGGTATTTGTCCTCCCATTGTTTTTTCCCGGTGATAACGTAGTTACGGCAGTATCTTGTCAGGTCTTCGGAGCTTTGCGAAAATTCGCACACAGCGAGATCTGATTGATATCTCATATTTGCATTTACTACGATTTTATCCATATTATTTTTTAGGATAT
>JBHADY010000037.1:0-5136 GCA_041855325.1 Ignavibacteriota bacterium | reverse complement strand
TGAAATACGCAGATAAATTCCAATATAAAATCCAAATTGTTAATGACTTCAAAACTGTAAATGCATTCGCCACAGCAGGCGGATACGTTTATGTATACACAGGATTGCTCAAGTACTGCGATAATAAAGCTGAGCTCGCATCCGTGATAGCGCACGAAATCGCACACAATGACCTGCGCCACGCCACCACAAGAATGACTACTCAATACGGCATAGGAATGCTGACAAGTATCATATTGGGAGAAAACCCAGAGCAATGGCAGGTAATCTTAGCGAATATCACTTCTAACTTAGGCATACTGAGAAACAGCCGTAGCGACGAATACGATGCAGATAAATATGCTTATCTATACCTAAAAGATACTAAGTATTATCCTGCTGGAATGAAATACTTCTTCGAAAGAGCTCTTAATAGCGAAGAAGGCGGAAAGAAACCTTCCGACCTCGAAATGCTATTCGCTACTCACCCATATTCCCAAGATAGAATTGATAGAATCCTGGATATGGCTAAGAAGGACAACATCCCCGCTCCAAGCGAAGCAACTATTATGAGAGCTGACTATCAATCATTCAAAACAAAATTCGGACTTAAATAATTCGACCAAAATTCAACTAATAGAAAATAATAAAACTAATAACAGAGAAAACCAAGAAACTATGAAAGCATTCGATAAACTAAAAGCGATACAAGAAAAGAATAAATCTACTCTATGCGTAGGACTTGATAGCGATATAAGCAAAATCCCAGCGCAATTTAGCAAAGATATAAACGGACTCCTCGAGTTCAATAAGACTATCATTAAAGCAACTGAAAAACACGCCTGCGCATATAAGATAAACTTCGCATTCTACGAACAATACGGAGCCGATGGATTTAATGCAATAGAAGAAACACTGAAGCTAATCCCAAGAAATATATACACTATAGCTGATGCAAAACGTGGTGATATTGGCAATACATCTGCTGCGTATTCTCGCGCTATCTTAGAGGCGATGAACTTCGATTCTATCACCGTAAATCCATATATGGGAAGCGATTGCGTTATGCCATTCCTCGAAAACAAGGACAAAATGGTATTCCTCCTCGCTCTTACATCTAATAAGGGTTCGGAAGACTTCCAACTCCTCGACCTCGGCGGAATGAAGCTGTATCAAAAGATTATCGAAACTACATCCAAGTGGTCGGACGAAACAAACATCGCTTACGTAGTCGGCGCTACTCATCCCGAATACGTTGCCGGCATAAGAGAGCAAATACCGAATAACTTTCTACTCTTCCCCGGTGTGGGCACTCAGGGTGGCGACACAAAGGGATTGCTCTCAGCAAACGCACTTTGCCCTTATCTAATTAATGTTTCTCGCGATGTTATCTATCCCGCTGGCGATGGCGACTTCGCAGAAAAAGTAGAAAATAAAGCTAAGCACTATCAGGCTCTATTCAATGAAATTGATAGTAGCATAAGTAAATAAGACAAAATAATATCCCAATACAAATCCGAGCAAAGATATGAATAAGTTTGAGCATATTAGCGAAAGATATTTGCAGCGGGTGGTGCATTCTCTGCTGTCCGATCCCGCGGTTATACGCACCACGAAGCAAGGAAAGCGTCTGCAGATACTCTCTCCGGGTGTAATCAACACACACGAAGGTCCCGACTTCCTCGACCTGGCTTTTATGCTGAATAGCCAGCTAATCATCGGCGATGCGGAGTTCCATAAGAAAAGCTCGGACTGGGAAAAGCACGCCCACAGCTCAGACCCAAGATACGATAAAGTAATCCTGCATATAGTATTAGAAGAAGATGCGGAAATAGAACATAAATTCGAAACTCTGATACTCGATAGCGAGGAGCTGAACCTGCATAAAACCAAAACGAGTAGAGAAGAAGAGGACAAAGCCGAAGCACTCGAGACTCTGCATCAATATGCCCTGAATAGACTATTGCGCAAGTCTGCCGACGCGAAGAAAGTCCTCAACCAAGACGAGTTCCCCGTTGCAACGATGAGCATAGTGCGATCATTCATTGATAGATACCTCTCCCTTAGGCGACGCCCAGTCTATAAGTTAGAGGAGCTTAACCTATTTTTGGAGAATATCTATTCCTCTAAGTTCTATGCTTTCCTGCGAGATCTCAATAGTGAAGAGCAAGCTAATAATGAAGAGAGTTCAGACATTCCAGATAGGCTAATCCAGCTACTTAAGGATAAAGATAGCGGACTGGGGGCGAACCTGCGTCGCGAAATTGTCCTGAATTGCATACTGCCAATAGCACTTGCCATCTCTGGTGAAGATGCTCGCATTAAGCTGTTCCTGTGGTATTGGTCTACTCCGGCTCTTAGCTCATACGGAGTGCTGAAGAGGTATTTCCCGGGTTACCCGCAAAACTTCCTCTGGCAGCAACAGGGAATGCTCGAATACAGACGCGAACACGGAAACAAAGCAAACGACAGCACCAATAACTACAACTACTACGGCTTGGGCGAAATCTTGGAATTTTATCACGTGGGACGCAACCCGTATCTATATGAAAAATAGAGTTTCTTTAATGTTACACTTTTTTTTCAACATATGTTAGAAAATTAACGATTTTATTTTGATATTTCAAAATATATTGTTAATTTGTATTTTGTAGATATGTATACATTCGGCGAGTTATGCATTTTGGCGAGACTTGCTCTTGTTTGTATCTGCCCTAAACTTAACATAACAATGAAAATAATATAATTTTAATAATAGTAGAGGCATTTATGCGAAAATTATCAACTTATTTTTGGGCAATCCCCATTATATTGCTTCTTAGTCTGTTCCCTGCAAACGCAGATATAACGAGAATAATAGGTGAGCATACTACCACCACAGATTTTCCGTTTCGTAGGTTTTACCACGACGCAAGAAGTACATATTTGATTAAGGCTAGCGAGTTAGGAGAAAACTTCCCTGGCGCAATAGGAAAAATTTCTCTAAAACTCGTAAAAGTTGGCCCTGGCTATACTTACAACGGTTTTACAATAAAAATGCAGAATACCAACATCAATGATCTGCAAAATGAGGTTCATGATGGTTGGACGACTGTATTTATTTCAAAACCAGTAACACTCCCAACTGTAGGCGGTTGGTTTACTTTGGAATTTGACAATTTTTTTCATTGGGATAAAAAATCTAACTTGCTGATACAGTTTTGTTTTGATAATGGAGATTGGAAAAGTGATGGCGAAACGGTTGCTGCACATCAAGCTCCAGGCTCTGCTCTTAACCTCAATTCGGATAATAGTGAAGGTTGTAACCCTCAAAGGATCTTGGGAGTATCTAATCGAAATACCCGACCACAGTTGAAATTACATGTTGCTACCTCTGTTATAGATATTAAGCCAAGTATGGATGAAGTGCTTAAAAAAGGCGAAATATACGCAGATCCAGACAAAAATCACCCTAGTTTCCAAGTTACGAGCACTCCAGCCAATAAAGAAAAATACGTAGAGTATATAATAGCTGGTCCTGGCAAACCAGGCGACCCAGATTACCAAGTAATTTACGAAGGATTAGATGAAGTCACTCCTAATGAAACTAAAATTGATATTCAGAGTTTACCAGATATAACAGACTATAGAATTAAAAAAGCACGCGGTATAGCTGCTGAGCCTGCTACAGGGGCGCTTGATTTGCAAACTAATGCAGCTCAACTCCCAGGTGGCGAATATACTGTTACTGCTAAATTGTACATTCCATCTAAGCGAGAAACCCCATTTATTTCAGAAAGCAAATTCAATATTGCACTTGAAAAAGACTTAGGCATAGTAAGCATTAACTATCCAAGAAAGGGCGATGTGTTCGAACTCTCGAGAGGTATTTCTTCTAACGTTATTACAGTAAGAAACCTCGGCCTCGAAACTATTAACGCTTTCGATGTATACTCAGAAGAATATTTCTTTGACGAAGAAAATAAAGATTGGGAACTCGTGCAACGCGATACAGTTAAATGGAGAGCAAACGAAGGCAGCAATTCTCCACTCAAATTTAAAGATAAAACATCTATTCGCTTCCCTAAAAATGTAATTTTCAATAAAGTTGGTAAATACAAAGTAGAATACAAAGGTTTACCATTCTATACAGTAGGCGTAGATTTTGACAATAAGAACAATATCTTGCCTCGCGCAAATGCAGATATTCACTACTTCGACGTTACTCACCCAGTGGAAGTATTTGCTGATAAAGTAACTCAACCGCTGAAATCTGAAAAATACTATAAAGGCGTGCCAATTGAACCTAAATACCAAGTGGGTAACAATGGTTTCTCTGACACTACCGGCGTAGAATGTGAACTCAGAATCAATTGGGTTAATCCGACAAATAACTTCTACGAATTGCAAGGCGGGGTAATGAAAGCAAACTCAAGCGATATCGTGCGCCGTGGTATTGGTTTCGTTACATTCCCATTCTTTGAACCAAAGAAAGAAGGTATGTATGTCTTAGACTTTACTATTAGTAGTGCTAATGACCCAGTGCCTACTAACAACACTCTTCGCGATACTTTCTATGTGCAAAAATCTTTAGCAGGTGAATATACACTCGGTAGAGAAAAAGCTGGCGACCCAAGAAACTTCAATAGCTTCGAGGAGTTTGCAAATATTGTATTAGAAAATGGTATCGAAGGACCGATGACTATTTATCTAACAGATGCAGAATACAATATCGGCGAAAGAGCTAAGTATTTCGCCCCAGCAGTGGATCTCTCTGGCTCTATCGTTGGCGCATCAAAAGCTAACTATATTAAATTCTTACCTGCACAGAATAGATACTACGAAAAAGGCGCTGTGAAAATTAATATCTTAGCGCAAAGCGGCGTAGGATTTTACTTCGGACAAAATGACTTACCATCTAACCCGAATTCCGTTGTTTATAAAGTTAACTCAGAAATGAGAAGAAACTTCACAAACCCACGTTGCGGTTTCGTGTTCGACGGCGGTCCGTACAAAGCTCTGCAGTTTAATATGAACACTAAGAACAAGAAGAGAATCGCACTTTACTTCGGTCCTGGTTCATTCGCTGATACAGTAAGAAACTGCGTATTCACAGACGTTAACCCCGTGGAAACTAATGAAGCTTTAGTGCCACTATCATATTTCGATTCTAAGCTT
>JBHADY010000036.1:0-9317 GCA_041855325.1 Ignavibacteriota bacterium | reverse complement strand
TAGGAGTAAACTTCAGCATTTTGCCATTGGCAGTATAATTCTCGTTTAGATACTTCTTAGCAGCAACTAAGTATAGTGGAATCTGATAAAACTTCCTCGGCTCATCATCTTTTAGCCTTTCAATATCAAGTTTATTAGGCTGATTCACCACATTAGACTTATAATCCGCCACTAAGAACTCAATTTCACCATTTTCTATCTCACTACAATTAAACTCTAATCTATCGATTTTTCCTCTTAGCTTAATAGTTTGAAGTTTATCATTAGTAAGCTCTATGTACTTGCATTTATTGTTATTTTCATCAACTTGCGATGTGGCGAAATCCAACTCAAAAAGTCCAGGAAAGAAGTTCCAACTCCAAAAGTTCTTCCCTATTAATCTTTCATCAAACTTCGCCAGCTCATTATCTAACCACTTCTCGAATACACCTTTATACTGCTTAGTTCCCATTATCTTATCAAAACTTAACTGCAGAACAGGTGAAATCTTATCGCCATATTGCTGAACTATCTCATTCCTTGCTATGCTACGTAATTCATTAAGATAGAAATCTCGCCAGTGCGCTTTATACTTATTAATATCTATAGTTTTTATGTTTTTACTCTTATCAATCTTGCTTTGGGCTACCTCTGTGGCTATGCCCACTGCTTCTAATCCCTCTGGCAGTGACTTTGTACTTTTCTCTAATACAGCCATACGCTTATAGAACTTATAAAGTACTTTATGCACTAAATTACCTGCCTCTAACGGAGAAAGCTCATCAGCATACTCTCCCGGAAGGGAAACGCGTAATATCTTCTCCACAAAGTACTGGAAGCCACATTTACCATATATTTCCAATTCCGAAGCAGAATATACCTTATCTTTATATGACTCCATATGCTCTTTCGCTTCGCTTGGGACTTCATCAAGCAGTAGATCCATTACTGATTTATCATAATCCAGCTTACTAGCAATATTATATCTACTTGAGAACTCGAATGCCTCTTCTATCTTGCTCTTAATATTGCTATTTATAGAATCACTGCCCATAGCTGGGTTCCACTTTTCACTCAGCTCAAGTATAGAAGCAGGCATTGCATTTATCTTAGCATAAAACTTCTGATTTTCGTTCTCTTCTTTTGGGTTATGCAGAGAAAATACATTCCCATTTTCACGCAAATTAGTGATATTCAGCAGATAATCAATAAAATGAGATGGCAATAACTGCTGTTCATCTTTATTCTCTGGATAAGTGATAAACACCTGCTTGCCCTTGCCGTATGCTTCTACGTTATTCATTAGGAATTGATAGAATGTAGTTCGCTCACTTATATTATGCTTAATCTCTGTTTGATACTGATACTTGCGATTAGTATTTTTATCCTCGCTACTGTCCCTTTTGGCACTATCGATTTGATCTTTACTCATAAAGAATACTTCCGGCGAGTATTTAAGCGGGAACTCCCCATCTATCGCGCCACAGAGTATAGTAACTTTATACGGAATACCTCGCAGCTGCTCAATAGAAGTGATAGTTACACCATAATTCTTCTTTTCTCGCACTTGGAAGCGTTCGCCCTCAACGGCTGTGCGCAGTCTTTCAGTTAGCTCGCGGAAAGTAAACTTCTCATTCGGATGCCTATCAGTAGTAATAGAAGCAAACTCCTTAGCCAGCTCGAGGAACTTATGCAAAGCCTGAGATTCTCGCTCTATATTTTCCGACTGAATTATATTCTCCGTAGTCATTTGATGCGGGAACTTCTTAACCAAGTCATCAAACTTCTTGATTAGCTTATTCGGCACATCGAACACCCAAATAACTAAGTGTTTTATCCATTCCACGTATTCATTCGGAGTGAGCTTAGTGCTATCCAATAGCTTAATGCCATCATCGCCACCCAACTGAAGCAGCTTTTCGATTAGCTCCATCTTCGTTTGCACGTACTTAATATCGCGAATTTCATTATCTAATCGGATTATATCCAATTGTTCGTCTTCGTCATCATTGCCAAGTAATAGCTCTTTCGTAATTTGCCTGCGCGTAATAGCCTCATCTATTCTATTTTTCAGGTTCTCCTTGCTCAGCCTGCCATAGCCACTGGATAGACGCAGCATTCCCAGCACATCGACGATTTTATCGACATCCATGCTGATTACCTCCACAGTGCCATCTTCTTTTCTAATTTCCTTACCAAAGTAACGCACACTAAAAGCACGGCGAATATCTGCAGCTTTATACTTATTATTGATTATATCAAAGAGAGCGAAAATCCCCGTTACCAGTGGAGAGCTATGCAGCAGGAATCTATCCGTTACGTTCGATGGTATATTATAACTATGAAAGACCTCGCGGAAAAGTCCCGGATATTCACTCGCATTGCGGAAGCAAATAGCTATATCCTTCAGCGCAATGCCTTCATTAATATTGAGATGCTTAACGAGCTTACCGATGAAACGCACTTCATCTAATTTACTCTTAACACCTATAATTTTAATAGACTTATCTAAATAATTATACTTAGTATCTGTCTCCTTGCTCTTTTGGAAAAGCTTCTTGCGAAGCTGAGAGGCAGCATTATCAATAGTAGAGCTATATGATGCACGCCTATTCGATGCAATACCCAGATCTTTCCTATCCTCATGCTTCCCGCCAATAGGAATGATTCGGAAGCTATCAGTGGCTAAGTCCATAATAGTAGCTTCATAGCCCCCGAGGAGAGGTCCCTCATCGGCTGAATAGTCAAAGTGAATAGCCATAGGAAGTGGATTTTTGCCGAGCTTCTGTAGGAAGTCCACTTCTGGTCTGGCAAACTCGGAGAATTGATCCAATAGCACTAACTTACACTTAGGGAATAGATCGGTCAAACTGAAATTATGCTCATCGATATACTTATTAATACTGCGCATTCGTCCCGATGGATCTATATACTTATTGGAGAGTATACCTTCGTATGCGAGCATTATCTTGTGCATATCTTGCATTTTCTTCTTATTTGACTTAGATTCAGATGACTCATCCCACTGGCTTAAATCCATCTCCATAGCTTCCGCATTTATGCCATGAGCGCGCAGACCTGTAATTACACCGTACAGCCTTTTAAGTAAGGAAGAACTTAGCCCAGACTTGCTAAAATACTCGAATTGATACTTCACATCGTCTATTGCCTCCTCGAATAGAGCAAGCGAATAAGCCGCAGACACGAGCTTAGTTTTTCCAGCAACGGATAGCACGCTTTGAGCGATGAGATCGACTAACTTGAGGAATGAGAAGACGTTCAATCCCCCCACAGCTTTATTATGCACAGCTTTGTATCTATTAATTATCTCAGTGGAATAGTGCTTGCTCAGCTTGCCGGTGGGAACGATGATTAGTAGCTCTTTGAGCCTCTCCTCCTTAATGTACTTATTTATCGTTGTCCATACTGAATTAGTCTCGTAATTATAATGTTCATTAACTATAAGATATGCCATAAATAATCTCATTAAAAAGTCTATAAATAGACCTTTAAATTACGGAATTTTAGCGAAATATACAAATTGAAAGCAAAAGAAAAGGGAGACGATAATCGCCTCCCCTTTCGTAATTCATCTAAAAGCTGTGATTAGTTTAAGCCACGACGTTTAATTAATGCGTCTGGAGTAGCTGCTCTGCCTCTGAAGTTTTTGTACATAGTTGATTCATCCATTGTGCCACCTCTTGATAAGATGTTAGCGCGGAATGATGCAGATAATTCTTGGTTGAAGATACCTTTTTCTGTGAAGTATGCATAAGTATCTGCATCGAGAACTTCTGACCAAATGTATCCATAGTAACCAGCAGAATAACCACCACCGAAGATGTGGTTAAAGTAAGTGCTTCTGTATCTTGGGATAATTTCGCCGATTAAGCCAAGTTTGCTCATAGCATCTTTTTCTAATTTCTGAGGATCTAAAGTGCTTACATCTGTTAAGATATGGAAGTGCATATCGAGAAGTGAAGCAGCTAAGTATTCAGTAGTTGCGAAACCTTGACCAAATCTTTCGCTGGCTTTCAGTTTTTCAACTAATGCCATAGGAATGATTTCGCCAGTTTTGTAGTGCTTAGCATAAACTTTTAATACTTCTGGTTCTGTTGCCCAACCTTCAAGTACTTGTGATGGGAACTCTACGAAGTCGCGAGCTACGTTAGTACCAGAAAGAGTAGGATAAGTACATTGTGATAAGAAGCCGTGAACAGCGTGACCGAATTCGTGGAACAATGTTTCTACTTCGTCAAGAGTTAATAAAGCAGGAAGTTCTTTAGTAGCTTTTGTGAAGTTCATTGTCAGTGGAATATATGGTCTGTGGTCTTTTCCATCTTTAATGTATTGAATGCTGTAGTTGCTCATCCAAGCACCGCCACGTTTGCTTGCGCGTGGGTGGTAGTCGAAAGATACAACAGCGATGTGCTTACCGTCTTTATCAGTAAGGTCATAGTATTCCATATCGTTATTGAACTTAGGCATATTGTCAATTTTCTTGAAGTTAATGCCCCAAAGTTTATTAACTGTATAGAATAAACCGTCGCGCACGTTGTTAAGTTCGAAGTATGGTTTCAGGTCATTTTCATTGAGGCTGAATTTTTCTTCTTTAACTTTGTTTGCGTAATATCTCCAGTCCCAAGCTTCCACTTTGAAGTCTTGACCGCTCTTCTTCACGTATGCTTGCATTTCTTCTAATTCTTTCTTCGCAACTTTAAGAGCTGGCGTCCAGAGTTTGTGCAATAAATTAAATACGTTTTCTGGGTTCTTAGCCATTACGTCGTCTAAGATGTAGTGAGCAGAAGATTGGAAACCTAAGAGTTTAGCTTTTTGTAATTTAAGATCTAAGATGTCTTTAATCACTTTATTGTTATCGAATTCGTCGCCGTGGTTACCTCGCATCATATATGCAGTCCAGATTTCTTTGCGGAGTTCGCGATTGTCAGCATATTGAAGGAATGGCATAATGCTTGGGTTATGAAGAGTGAATACCCATTTGCCTTTGTCGCCAGTTTCTTCAGCAGCTTCAGCAGCAGCAGCGATTAAGCCATCAGGAAGTCCTGCAAGGTCTTCTTTTTTGCTAATTACTAATTTATATTTATTAGTTTCTGCGAGCACGTTATCACCGAATTTCAAAGTGAGAACAGCTAATTTTTCGTTGATAGCTTTTAGTTTTTCTTTGTCTTCAGTGTTTAGCTCAGCGCCATTTCTTGCGAAGTTTTTGTATACTCTTTCAAGTAAGCGAGCTTGTTCTGGATTTAAGTTTTCTTTGTCTTTGTTTTCCCAAACTGCTTTCACTCTTGCGAAGAGTTTTTCGTTCATAGAGATTTCATCATAGTGTTTTGATAAGATAGGAGCGTATTCAGCAGCAAGGTCTTGGAGTTCTTTGCTGATGTTTGCGCTAGTCCAGTTATCAAGTACTAAGTTTACTCTCATAAGGAATGAACCGCTGTAGTCCATCGCTTCGATAGTATTCTTAAAATTTGGAGCTTCTTTGTTTTCAGCGATAGCTTTAATTTCTTCAGAGTGCTGTTTAATGCCCTCGTCTAAAGCTGGCTTAAAGTGCTCAACCTTGATTAAATCGAATGGTGGTACTTCGAAAGGAGTAGACCATTTTTCTTGGAAGAATGGGTTATCGTTATTAGCACCCGCATCGCCTTCGCTCTTTGGGTTACACGCGATACCTAATCCTAATACGGCGAAAGCTGCCATAATCAAAAATTTTCTCATAGTGTATTAATAATATTTGTTAAAAAAAATGTTGTCTCAGTTATAGTTAATATCAATAGATAGCCTAAGTTAATAGTCCATCTAATAAATGATAAACGATATAGTTACTACTTTATTATAAAATATTGCAAATAATTATATAATGTGGATAATAACTTAAAATTATAAATTTATCAGAATATAGGCCGGGTGTTTAGCTTTATAAGTTACTAAATTAGGCACTTCTCGGAAGAAAGCATAACAGCAGGAACCACTACCACTCATATTGCAATAAACAGCCCCAGCGGAGTACATATCAGAAATAATACCCATAATATCATCATAATGCTCCATTTCCTTATGAACAAAGTCATTCACGAAGTGCTGACGCATAAGCTCTGGCTCGCTATTAATCCTGCCAATGAGAGAAGAATAGTCAATTAACTCAACATTGCTATACTTAGTCCTCTGAAGACGCGAATACGCCCCCGCAGTGGAAATAGAAAAGTTCGGGGCTATCAGCACCATAGGAAGCTGCACGCTGAAGTCTATATACTGCAAATTCTCGCCCCTGCCAGTAACTATAGCAGAGGAATTCTTCACAAAGAATGGCACGTCCGAACCCAACTCCTCCGCCAAAGAGAATAGCTCTCTCTCGTGTATATTTAAGTTCAATAGCTTAGCAATGCCGGTTAGCACATTCGCGGCATCGGAGCTTCCCCCGCCCAAGCCACCACCAGAAGGTATATTCTTCTTCAGGTTTATGCTTATCTGTTCGTCTGCTCTGCAGTATTCTAATATCCGCTTCGCAGCTTTATATACTATATTGTCTTCGTTCTTTATTCCCAAATCCGTATCGCAAGTTAAAGAGAATGCCTCTGACTTGCTGATTTCTATCTCATCGTGAAGTGAAATCGGACACATAATAGAGTTGATATTATGGAAGCCATCAGCCCTTTTATTCAGCACTTGAAGCGATAAATTCACCTTTGCGGGTGCTTTTATTTTTATTTGATACATAATTTTAGTAAATTTATATTCCAAGAATTGCAAATTTAGAATTAATATTCTAAATAAACAAAGTATTAATTTAATTTCTGCTATGACGGAACAACAGAATATAGACTATCATAATGAGTTTTTGCGGAAGATGGTACATCTATCATCGCTCAGCATTCCGATTGGTTATTACTATCTTGATAAGGAAACAGCGCTTAAAATCTTAGTGCCAACTATGGTGATTTTCGTGGTGGCTGACCTCTTGATGAAAGTAGTTCCACCGCTGAAGACCTTCATTGTGTCCGTCTTCGGAAAGATGATGCGTCCGCACGAGCTGAAAAATGAATTAGTGCTTAATGGAGCAAGCTGGGTGCTTATTTCCTCGACTCTGTGCATATTGTTTATTCCGAAAATATCTTTCATCTGTGGCTTCGTGGTGCTGATAATATCAGATACCTCCGCCGCGCTGATAGGTCGGAAAATAGGCAAGCACCATTGGTTCCGGAACAAAAGCATAGAAGGCTCGTCTGCTTTCTTCCTAACAGCTATGATTTCAACTTCTCTAATTGGCTGGTACTTAGGTCTCCCCTGGCAGTATTATGTAATTATGCTCGTGGCTTCTATCTTCTCCACTTTGATTGAAGCAGTTTCCGGCGTGCTCCGAATAGATGATAACATCAGTATTCCTCTTAGCATTGCATTAGTCATCTTCCTTTTTGATTACTTCGTCTGCCCGCACTGGGGTTTCTGCTTGGCGGGAGTGCTGTAGTAATGATAATCATTTTTTCCTTTGATATTTAATTTTTTTTTTTAATTTTGTGTAAACTTGAATAAATCAAGAAAATACAACTACATTAGATAGGAGATGCGACTAATGCGTTTTTTTCTCGATTTCCTCAAGTATAATCATTGATAACATCATTAATTATTAAATTTTAAAGGTGAAAATATGAAGACAACAAGATTAATTAACAATTGTCTAATTTTTTCTTTCATACTATCTCTTCTTTTGAGTCTTTCTAGTATTGAACTAAGATCGCAGGATAGCGACTTCTATTATGAGCTTATAGGAGAACTTCCTGATTATCCAGCAGAAGGAGCTTGGAATCCAGGCTCTTTTGAGTTAAGTTCAGAACCATATTTCCCTATCCCTGATATTGATGGTAATCCACCTGTGAAATCAGATATTCAATTATTTAATAAATAGTATTGTGGAGTATTGATATGAAGAAAAACACAAAATATATTATAATTTTGATTACTGCATTCCTATGTGTCTGTTCGTCATATTCTGATGATTTGCATTATATCGGGAAGATTGATACTAATGTATTGCATAGAAAGAATGGTGCTATTCGAAATATGTGTTATGATAGTGATTCTACTTTTTGGTACACCGGTCCATTTGTTATCGGTTCTCTAAAAAAAGGTAATACAGACGCAAAACTATTGTATTATTCAGACTTGAATGATACTACAGAACGATATACTGATACGCCTATTTTGGACAATTATGGAAACTTTATTTCTGTTTTTGATGGAGGAGTAACTGTTTTCGATACATCAAATACAGAGGAATATTCATTCAAACTTAATATACTTGGAGCCAAAGCTGATCCCAACTTTGACTTAAGTTGTCAAATTGGTAATAGATTTTATTTGAGACACACATTTCTTGGATTTAACAAATTATATTATTTACAGTACAATGAAGAAACAAAAAAATGGGAAAGTTCTCCTTCATTTGTCATTGAAATTCCTACAAATAATAAGGTGTTTTTAGCACATATGTTTGCTTGGAATAATAAACTTTTTTCAGAGTTGAGAATTCTTTTATGATTTATGACCCTGAAACTGGAAAATTCTCTGAATGGAATGATCCGAATTTTCAGTATTTTAACGGAATAATGTATAATTTACTTGGTCCGGTGATTGATGATAAGAATAATATCGCAACTCTCTGCTTCCTTGCGAACAAAAGAGTGAAAATAATGAGACTATTTGGCACTGATAGCGTTAAAGTGTATGAACACGATCATGTACTTCATCCTAACATAGAAAATAATAAATTGATTCCTCGCCCGTTTGGACTGTATAGTTTAAATAAGGAAAAAAGTATATTTTTCTTCTCTATGATGGGATTCTATATTTGGTCTGAAAAATTCGGATTTAAATATATACCAGTTGTAGAAAAAGGAATAATGAACGATATAGAATTCTACTCCCTAATATGCGGATTAACCACCGACTCTTATAAAGAGCTCTGGGTTTCCGGTGCAGTACAATATGTCTACCGTTTTTCAATTGAGAAAATGTTAGAAATTGCTAATACTAATTTTCCTTATGATAGTTCTTCTGTTGATGATAGTCATTCTATTACACAAAATAGTATCTCCAATATTTATGTGGATAAGAACAAAAAATACTTAGAATTTAACTATACTTACACTGATATTAATAACATGTCCATTAGCATTTTTGATATTAATGGAAAAGAATACAAATATTCTAATGCTTTATTTTCAGATTTAAATAATAATATTATTAAGGTCAAACTTGACCTAGATAATTATTTACCAGCAGGCGTTTATCTACTCAATGTAAAGGAAAATGAAAGAACAATAACG
>JBHADY010000035.1:0-5603 GCA_041855325.1 Ignavibacteriota bacterium | reverse complement strand
CTGAAAATATGGAAGCACGAAGACGAATAATAATGAAACCAATAAAGGGAAAATTATTATTTGATGGTATTTTCAGGCGATCTAAGAAAATTGCAAACAAAACAATAGCAGCGTATATAGTATTTGACGGAAGACAAGAAAGAAGAAGAAAAAATTCTAATAAAATCAAAACGCTGAACTATGCAATTATGGTGAAAAAAATATTCGTCAAAAAAGCAGTAACTCGTAATAGAATAAAAAGATTATGCAGAGTGGCGACAAGAGAGATATTCGCCGAAATGCCGGACGAAAAACTACTCAGTAGCATTAAGTACATAGTTCTCACTTGGGGGAAGACAGTCGATAAAACAAAAGATATCTCCCTCGATGAAGTAAAGTCCGCCCTCTCTGAGATAATGACCAATGCAAAAGACGCAGCCAGTAAATTCATAAGCTCGCAAAGCGAAAGCTAATAATTATTATATATAGTATATATGAAATTCATCTTAATACAGATAATTAGGCTTTACCAAAGGTTCATTTCGCCGGCTTTCCCGAATACCTGCAGATTCCACCCCACTTGCTCTAACTATGCAATAGAGGCTCTGCAGAAACACGGACTGTTTCGCGGTATGCGTCTGAGCATAATAAGAATATTAAAATGCAATCCCCTGCACGAAGGCGGATTCGATTACGTTCCAGAAAAGCTAAACTCTGATTGCTGCTCCCACGGAAAGCACAAATCAGACGCTAATAAGTAAAGATAATAATTATATTGAAGTAAAATATGGATAAAAAGTCGATAACCGGGATAATACTTATCACTATCGTGTTCATTATTTGGATGTTCTATACATCTACTCAGCAAAGACCTGAGCAATACCAAAATACGAAGGATACCCCGGCTAAAGTAAGTGATAACACGCAAAAGAAGAAAGCTCCATCGCAAAGAATAGCCCTAAATGATTCTGCCGCTACCGCAGAGAGATTCGGAATGGACCTATCTCCATTCGCAAGCAAAGGCGAAGAATTAATAACCATTGAAACTGACCTATACACTACGCAAATCAGCTCCAATGGCGCGGCTATACGCAAATGGACGCTAAAGAAATTTAAAAAGTGGGACAAAAAGCCTACTCAGCTCGTCGCAGATCCACGCGGTGTACTCGGAATAAACATCGCCGGAAAGAACGCATCAATTGACGTGATGGACACTCGCGACCTACGCTTTAAGTTCAATACCAAAGGACAAAAACACCTGAAGCTGCAGGGAAAGGACTCCTTAGTCCTCGAAGCCGTACTCGCTTTCGATGATAACTCCCAAATCGTGCGTACATATACTTTCTATAACGGAAAGTACCACATAAACGCCGGCGTTAAAATGCACAATATGGAAAAACTCCTAAAGCAGAGAAACTACTCTTTAGAATGGAAGAAGGGTCTTAGCTACCAAGAAGTTAACTCCATAGCTGAAAGCGACGCAGCCGAAGCCGTGCTCGTATCAAACAAAGAGAAAGCTTCCCTTAACGCAACTGCAAGCGGAGAAGAACCAATTCGCTCTATGGGAACACTTGATTACGCTGCTACTAAAATTAAGTACTTCGCTGCGGCTATCATTCCTCAGCCATTCAGAGGCACTAACATAAGCGCTCAGGCAAGCGGAAAGTTCTATTCTGCTCCGGACGAAGGACACCTCGAGAAGTACGACCTCGCCCTAAAGGTACCATACGATGGTGGCGTGCAAGCGAACAACTTCAAAATATACATCGGTCCTCTCGACTATGAACTATGCGAAGAAAACGGTCTGCAGGACTTAGTATACCTCGGTTGGGAACTTATCGTGCGTCCAATCGGTGAGTTCTTTATGCTTCCGTTCTTCAAGCTGATTTATAACATCGTGGGCAACTATGGTATAGCTATCATCTTGTTTGCTATCGTGCTTAAGATATTGCTTTATCCTTTCTCTATCAAGCAAATGCGTTCAGTGCGAGCTATGAAATTAGTAGCTCCGCAGATTAACGCAGTGCGAGAAAAGTACAAAGACGACCAAATGAAGCAGCAACAGGAGACAATGAACATCTACCGCGAATACGGCATTAACCCGGCTGGCGGTTGTTTGCCTCTTCTCCTGCAAATGCCTATACTTTACGCACTTTGGGCAGTGATGAGCAACGTAATCGACCTGCGCCAGACTTACTTCGCACTTTGGATTACCGACCTCTCGCAGCCGGACATACTCTTTAAACTGCCATTCTCCTTCCTCGGCATTAAGCACATATCTGGTTTGGCTCTGTTTATGGGTATCACTATGTTCTTGCAACAAAAGCAAAGTCTGACCGACCCACGCCAAAAGGCGATGGTTTACGCAATGCCAATAATGTTCACCCTGATGTTTGCAAACTTCCCAGCGGGCTTGAACCTGTACTACTTCGTATTTAACTTGCTCTCGATTGCTCAGCAGTACTATATTGAGCATTTTTCTAAGAACAAGCTAACCCTCGAGGACTTAAAGAAAGCTCCGAAGAAGGAATCCTGGATGCAACGCAAGATGCGCGAAGCACAAGAACTGCAAGCCAGCGGACAGCTTCCGAAGAACGCTTCCTTTAAGGACTTAAAGGACTTGCGCGACAAGCAGAAGCAAATAATAAACAACAAGCAAAACAACCGCAAGCGTCCGAACAACCGCAACAACACAGGCGGCAGATAATTTACAACAAACCAAAGAAGAGCATCTCTCTTAACGAGAGATGCTCTTTTTTTTGTGTTATACGAGCGGAATTATCATTTAATGATAATAAAAAGTCGTATATTTGTATACTTTAATTTTTAATTAATAGAAAGAGAGATGGATACAAACCCAAAACACCCATTACAAGTAATATATGAGAGTATGCTTGAAGACCCATCTTACTACAATGGAGACTGGGTAGCTAAATACTTAACTTTCGTCAAAGAAACAGTCCCTGATATGATGAAGAAGGAACTTCTTAGTGATCATGATGTTGAATTAGTAGTCACAAAACAGCTTAACGATATAGCAAGCTATGGTAATGGTAAAACTAAAACTAGCAAAATCATTGATCATATAACGCCAGAAAAACTCTTAATATTTTTCAAGAATTGTAGAAGTATTTTTAACAATATAGAGGATTATATTTACATTAATGAACTATATTCAATAATATTCGACGAAATTTATCAGGATATGGCTGATTCTAAAGAAGTTTCAAAATTAATCAGAACCCAACTTGATGGAGAACCCTATGTAATAATAAATAGAATGCTCTCGGCTGTCTTTCCTCAGTATCTCGGAACGATAATTAAATTTAAAAAATTATCCAAAAAAGATATTGCAAACGATAAAGACGATGACAAGGTCTCAAACATAGCTAAAGTAATTCTTAAAATCAACAACTATATTAATAACATTAACAATTCTGCTCCTACAATAAGCCCAGGCAACTCTTGGCTGGAGTACAACAAGAACTTTTTTGATTACTGTAATAAACATATAAAATTAACAGAAGATGAAGATGAAAATAAAGAATATCATATTTCACTTTTATTAGACTATTTAAACAGAAAAAATATTAACACATTAATGGAGATTTATAAAATGAAAAGCGAAAACATAATATTAAAAGAGACATCAGACCTATTACTTCAAACTAAAAACCTCATCCTCACCGGCGCACCCGGCACAGGAAAAACATACCTTGCTAAGCAAATAGCAGATGAGCTGACCAATAATGATAGCGAATGCGTTACAATGGTGCAGTTCCACCCTTCTTACGATTATACCGACTTCGTAGAAGGTTTAAGACCAATTGATAACGGCAATGGCGAAATAGGCTTCGAAAGAAAAGATGGAGAATTTAAGAAGTTCTGTAAAGAGGCACTGATAAATTCTACTACTCAAAGTAACTCTATTCAAGAATTTGATATAGCGTGGAGAAAATTAATAGAAGAGATTGAGAATAAGCTCTTAGAGAATGGTGAAAAAACAAAAATTGCCAATGTAGAATATGATCTTTCTAGAAATAGAACTCTTAGGGCACACCCTACGTACTTTACACTTACCAAAGAGAATATTTTTAAGGCGTATCAAGGACAGAAAGCTCGTGAAAAAGGTGGCCATCAAAACTATATGAATCAAGTTGTTGACTATCTAAAAACAAATTATAATCTTCCTGATTATAAAGAAAATGACATCACTGAAGATGCTCATATACAAGCAACATCAACTGAACAACAAAACTTCGTCTTCATCATCGATGAAATTAATAGAGGGGAAATCTCTAAAATATTCGGTGAGCTATTCTTTGCTATTGATCCAGGATATAGAGGCGAAAATGGACGCATTAAAACACAATATCAAAACTTACTGGAAGGCACAGACGATACCTTCGAAGAAGGCTTCTACGTTCCAGAAAATGTGTATATCATCGGCACTATGAATGATATTGATAGAAGTGTGGATTCCTTCGATTTCGCTATGCGACGTCGCTTCGCGTGGAAGGAAATTACCGCAGAAGATACACAACATAGCATTCTTGATAGCTTGCAGGATGATAAAAGAAATGAAGCCATAAACAGAATGAATAGCCTCAATAAAAAAATATCAGGAATGCTAGAACTTGGCACACAATACCAACTGGGTGCTTCATACTTCTTGAAATTAGAGCATTATGATTATGACTTCGAGAAGCTTTGGCACTACCACATCAAGGGCTTGCTCTATGAGTATTTACGCGGAGTAAATGATGCTAATAATAATTTAGAACTTCTCAGAGAAGCTTATGACCTTAAAAATGAGCAATAAGAAAGAATATAAAGACAATAGCGTTTGTTCTGACTTCCCAAATGAATTGCTACTACTGAAGGATAAGTCTATTAAAACTCTGAAGAGTGAAGGCGTGTTCGATGCTTTCGTTATCGGAGAGTTCTCCCAAAAGGAGACGAATATAGACGATAGCTGGATTTTCTGCAACAAAGAAGGGAAAACACGCACAAGCAATATTATGGGTTTCTTCTCCTTCGGCGGAGTGAATGTAAAGATTAGCTCGCGATTTGAACAAGATGGCGGGAAAGACAAAAGTAGCTCACCCTCCGAACAAGATGGCGGGAAAGACTACTTCCTGCACTTCTTGCTCGCAAAAGTAATGGGAGTGAACATCATTTCTCTGCCGAGTGAGACCAAATTGAACTTCACGAATTTACTCATCTATACCTTCCCCTATTACCTAAAGACTGCAATGTCTCAGGGCTTGTATCGCGAGTATAGACGCTTCTATAATAACGACGCTCGGGTGCGTGGGGCTATAGACGTGGCAAAGCACATCAAGCAGAACAATCCATTCCGCGGGAATATCGCTTATACCTTCCGCGAGCACACAACGAATAACCACATCACTCAGCTGGTGCGCCACACTATAGAGTATATTCGCCGAAAGGATGTGTCTCAGGTGCTTTCTATTGATACTGATACCCGCACCTGCGTAGATGAAATTATCCAGCACACGCCGGACTACTCACCTGGACAGCGTCGGCAGGTGATCCAGAAGAACTTGCGTGCTTTGCAACATCCGTACTTCTTCAAATATCGTGATTTGCAGGAAATCTGT
>JBHADY010000034.1:0-2774 GCA_041855325.1 Ignavibacteriota bacterium | reverse complement strand
GTATATTCCTATAAATTGGATAATCTTTGCCGTAGTTATATGTACTTTGCTTGGTATAGTCTCTGGTGCTTACCCCGCTTGGAAAGCTGCAAAGTTAGATCCAATAGAAGCTCTCCGCTATGAATAATGACTAGTTATTCACAATTTGCAATATATTTTTAAGAATAACAAAATAAATGCGTATTTTTGTACTCTTATGAAGGGTAATTATAATACGAAGTTTTTCCAATTATTACTTCTTGCTTTTCTGTTCGTTTTTTTAAGTTACGGACAGTATGGGTTAGCCGAGCAGGGAGGCAATACATCGGTTGATGTTAATTCACATCTCTCGCTTACACGCGAAGATTCTGTAAAAAGCCTTAATAACTTCCGATTTAAGATAAATGAAGTACTTAATGATAAGAATCTGAAGGGTGCTTCTTATGGCATAGCAATTTACTCGCAGTCTATGCAAAACTTCATTTACCAAAGGAATGTGGAAAAGCTTCTTACCCCGGCTTCTAATACTAAGCTATTTACTACTTTCGCTGCTATGAGCTTTTTGGGACCAAATTTTCAGATACGCACTTCCGTGTATTGCCTTCCCTCTGCTCTGAAAGGCGGACAAATAAATGGCGACATATATATGTATGGTCGTGGTGATATTAATCTACGAATTAGTGATGTGGAAACCCTGGCGGAAAAGATACGAAACCTCGGGGTGAAAACCATAAACGGAAACATAGTGGCTGATGCTACTTTTTTCGATAGAGACTTCCAGCGTTCTTCATATAGTGGTGATAATGAAGTCGTAGAGCCGACAAATCCAGTGTATGCACTGAGCATAGGTGGGAATATTCTTAATGTACTCGTAAAAGCTGGAAGCAAAACTGGCGTGAAGCCGAATGTGCAAGTTATCCCGAACTCCCACTCCATAGAGATTGTGAATAATGCACTAGTCGGACACGTAGTAACGAAAGTGAAAAAGGGTAAAGGCAAAGGCAAAACCGCTGTATCAAGCCCAACGATAAGTTCGGCTATTAGCACTGAAGGCGACAAGACTATAATTAAATTAAGTGGGTATATTCTGCCGAACCAAACTAAGTACTTTAATTATCAGGATAAAACCCCGGAGCTAACCGCTGCCGGAGTACTCAAAGAACGCCTCGAAATGATGGGCGTGAAGGTTAATGGAAATGTATCCGTCGGCAAGTGCCAAGAGTTGCACAGCGGAAAAGCCCGCGAAATAGCTTATTGCGTTAATCCTATGTATGATATACTAACCCAAGTGAATAAGAAGAGCAATAATTTCTTGGCAGAAATGGTATTTAAGGTGATTGGCGGATATTACGCTAAGTATCCTTCTACAGCGAATAACGCTCGCGAAAAGATAATGCAAGTAATCGATAGTAACTACATACCACATAGGGGATTTATGCTCAATGATGGATGTGGGCTATCACGAAGGAATTTAGTTTCAGTAGATGGATTAGCTAAGTTGCTTATTCAGAATAGAAAGAAAAGATGGGGCAAAGAATTCGACGCTACTCTCTCCATCGCCGGAGTAGATGGCACATTGCGAAAGAGAATGATTGGTACTTTCGCCGAGGGAAACCTAAAGGCGAAGACCGGCACACTGAGAAATGTTAGCTCACTTGCCGGATACGTGGGAACTAGAAGCGAAGACGAGTTTATTTTCGCGTTTATATTTAACGGTCCCAGCGTGGGACACTATAAGCAAATTGAAAATAAACTTGGTGAGATAATGGCAAACTTTAATTTTTACAAATACTAATAATTTATTGTGATTTAAATATTAAATTCAAAGAATAAAGTGATAATCTGTGAGAATTAAAAGCATAATACTTAATGCATTATTAGTAGTTTTATCTCTACTAATGATATTCCCGATGCTGTGGATGCTACTATATTCTTTCAAGGTAAATCCAGAGAGCTATCGCTCTTTATGGGAATTGATTATCGCTCCTTTTTCGTTTCAGAACTTTACCGATGCCTTCGATAGCGATTCTTTCTCTATCTATTTCGTGAATTCATTCTTAATTGCGGCAATAGTAACTGCAGGAAACATCGTTTTCTGCACGATGGTTGCTTACGCATTGGTGCGGAAGGACTTCCGCGGAAAGGCCTTGCTTTATTTCACCATCGCAGGGGTGATGATAATCCCTCAGCACGTGGTGATGATACCATTATATCGCTTAATGGTGTACTTCGAGTGGATAAATTCTTATCCATCGCTAATAATACCTTGGCTGATTACACCTTTTGGCATATATTTGGTTAGACAATATCTTATGACTTTGCCGAGTGATATTGAGAATTCGGCGAGGATAGACGGAGCCGGCTCTTGGTATATATTATTTAAAATAGTTATGCCACTTTGCAAGCCAGTGCTAACCGTCCTCGGGATTTATACTTTCCTTGGTAATTGGAATTCATTCCTCTTTCCATTCTTATTTACAAATTCCGAGAAAATGCGAACGCTCCCCGTGGGCTTAACTTTCTATTTAGGAAAGCAGAGTATAGATTGGGGGCATTTGATGGCTGGCGCTGCTATTTCAGCCCTGCCAATAATAGTACTTTTTTTAATCTTCCAGAAGCAGATTATCAGAGGGATAACCGCCGGAGCGATTAAAGAGTAAAAACTTGATAAAAAAATAAAAAAATTTACTTAGGTTAATCGGTAAATTGCCGATAACTATACAATATGTTTGAAAATAACTAGTGTATTGTATGTGCATATTAAATACATATTAAATAATAATTATTAACATTTG
>JBHADY010000033.1:0-2874 GCA_041855325.1 Ignavibacteriota bacterium | reverse complement strand
TAAGCATATTGAAGAATCTGCCTACTTTTTCTGTTAGAATTTCGGAGTCTATTGGCTTTTTAATATAGTCAACTATATCAAGCTCCATTAAAGCTCTTACTAAATCTGGTTCGGCAAGAGCAGTTACTATGATAACGGGAATATCCTTCGTATTCTCTTGACTTCTAATATACTTAAGCATAGTAAGCCCATTCATCATAGGCATAAGCATATCTAAGAGAATCAAATCTGGTAAGTCTTGATGCTCTAAAATCGAGAAGCCTTGACGCGGATTCGCAGCTTCGACTACATCAACATCGAAGTTCTTTTCGAGAATACGTCGGATGATCTTTCTCATCATCCCTTCATCATCAACTACTAATACTTTTCTTTGAGGAGTACTCATTTATTACTAATCCAATATTATCTTTTTAGGTTCTTTTACATCAAAGTCTAAGAAGACTTTTGTTAATTCGTAAAATGTGGCTGGAATATCAGTAACATAAAAGTCTATTTTTGGGGTTTTCTCAATATAATTACTATCATCTACTAACATTCCGAGATTCGCTAAAACTCTTATCGCCTTAATTGCTGAGTGTTCTCCAGAGTCAATCAAATTCGTATTTGGCAGGATTTCATTTATCGTCTGCTTAAGCAAAGGGTAATGCGTGCATCCAAGCACTAAGGTATCGACGTTATAGTCTATGAAATCAGATAAATACTCGCGGGCAATGCTCTTAGTTACTTCGTGATTGGCATAGCCTTCCTCGACTAATGGCACAAAAAGCGGACAAGCTTTGGAGTGTATTTCGAATTCTTTCGCGCCACCGGCAAGTTCATTTATCTTACTTTGATATGCCTTGCTGGAGATAGTCGCCCTCGTTCCAATCACCCCGATTTTACCATTCTGAGAGTAAATAACCGCCGCTTTCGATGCAGGTTCAATCATCCCAATGATAGGCACATCTGTTATGCTTCTCACAGCATCTAATGCAATGGCAGAAGCCGTATTGCAAGCAATAACGATTAACTTAACCCCCTTGCTTATCAAGAACTCAGCGCACTGCTTTGAATAATCAATCACAGTCTGCTCAGACTTATTTCCATACGGCACACGCGCGGTATCGCCCAAATAGTAATAACGCTCATTCGGCAGGAACTTAAGGAATTGCTTAAGCACGCTAAGCCCGCCGATGCCGGAATCAAATAACCCAATTGCTAAATTCTTGTCCATCGATTAATATATGTTCCTATTGTTGATTAGTCGAATCGATTTTTGTTGACGCTGTAGAGTCTGTTCTATTGTAATTATAAGTATCAAACTTAGGATTAAGATACTTAGATAAAACTTGATATGCGATAGGCGCGGCAACTGCAGCACCATAACCTGCATTTTCCACCATAGTAATAACTGCGATTTTCGGTTTATTATCCTTCATCGCAAAGCAAACGAACCAAGAGTGATCCGCGCCGTGTGGGTTCTGGGCAGTGCCGGTTTTGCCGTATACCTTGTATTCCTTCAAATGCTGAGCATAAGGCATAAAAGCACTATAACCAGTACCGCCGGGGACATTCACCACGTCGTACATTCCGCGTTGCACTATCTCGAACACGTTCTTGTTTATAGGTAGCTTATGAGTATCATAATCGTTCTTTTCGCGCTTCTTGGTCATATTATTATATATGCTTCGCACTATGTGTGGCTGATATATAGTACCACTGTTTGCGATAGCAGAGATATATAGCGCCATCTGAACTGGGGTAACGTTCACTTCTCCCTGACCTATACCATAGTTCACCAAACGTCCCTTAGAGTTGGCAGCACCCTTACCAAATCGCTTTTCTAATCTCTCTCTGCTCGGGAAGAAACCGCGGTTTTCGTTTGGAATATCTATATATGTACGCTGACCAAAGCGGAACATCTCTGCGTATTTGGATAGCCTATCCAAGCCCAATTGCAGCGCTAACTTATAGAAGAATACGTTGCAAGAGTAGTGAATTGCCTTCCTAAGCGTAGTAGCGCCGTGCGCGTGGCAACCATAACTTCTGTTTCCGTAGTGGAATGCACCGCCACAAGGAATTGTAGAATGCTCAGTAATTAGCCCCTCGCAAAGACCAGCTATGCCCACAAGCATCTTCCAAGTACTGCCAGGAGGATATGCCGACATAATTCCACGATTCAGTAGTGGCTTACCAGGATCTTCAATCAGCTGTTTATAATACTCCGGACGCACCCTTCCGCTCATCTCTTTAAGGTCATAATCCGGCTTAGAGACATATACTAATACTTCGCCATTATTCGGATCAATAGCAATAACAGAGCCACGCCTTCCTTCCAGGAGGGAAACAGCCTTTTCTTGCGCCCCCTTATCAAGGGAAGTGTATATGTCCATACCATTTACTACTGGTTCGTCGCTTCGTCCGTTATTGAAGCTATATTCCTTTTGTCCAGCACGGTTTACCGCCACATAACGAATACCCTTAGAGCCACGAAGGAAGTCCTCGTAAGTGTACTCAAGTCCAGTCTTTCCGATGATATCACCTGGCTTATAGTGTTGCATTTTCTCTAATTGCTTAGCTGTGATTTCACTGGTATATCCGAATAAGTGGGACATACTACCTTTGAAGTCATAAATACGCTTAGAGTCTATGGACACATCAATTCCCGGCAGGAAGTCTAAGTATTCCTCCACGAGCATAGCCTTGTTTCTGTCTAAGTCACGAGCTATCTTCACAGGTTCGAAACGAGAATATTGTTTATACTTTTTGAGTATATTCTTAATCTCGGTGGAATCCATCTCGAGAAGAGAGCAAAGCAGGGGATAAGTAGTGGGATCGAAATCACTCGGAGTGAGCTTGACAGTAAATGATGGCTCATTATACACGAGCAGATCT
>JBHADY010000032.1:0-2675 GCA_041855325.1 Ignavibacteriota bacterium | reverse complement strand
GCCAAAATCGACGAAATACTTGATAAAATCAACGAAAAAGGCTATGCCGGACTTTCCGAACGCGAAAAGAAAATACTATTTGAACTTAGCAAAAACATAAAATGACAAGAAAAGCAACTAAGCAAGTAATGCTTGGAAACGTATCCGTAGGCGGAGATGCACCCATCAGCGTGCAAACTATGACAAAAACCAAAACAGCAAACGTCGAAGCTACGGTAGCCCAAGTGAAGTCTTGCAAAAATGCTGGAGCGGATATAATACGCATCACCGTGAATGATGAAGCCGCTGCCGACGCAATGAAAGAAATATGCGCCGAATGCTCGCGATTCATCCCCATAGTGGCTGATATTCATTTTAATCATATCTTCGCTCTTAAAGCAATCGATGCTGGGGTGAGCAAAGTGAGAATTAACCCCGGAAATATTGGGTCAAATGATAGAATTAGAGAAGTACTCGAAGCAGCGAAATCAAAGGGCATTCCTATTCGCATTGGAGTGAATAGTGGCTCACTCGAGAAAGATATTCTCGAAAAATACGGTGCGCCTTGTGCCGAAGCTCTCTACGAAAGCGCTATGCGACACATAGAGATAAGTAATTCCTTCGGCTTCGATGATTTGATGATTTCTGTTAAATCCACCAGCGTTCCGCTAATGATAAAAGCATATAGATTGCTGTCGGAAAAAGTGGATTACCCTCTGCATTTGGGTGTTACTGAAGCTGGTACTTATAGAATGGGTACGCTAAAGTCCGCTGTGGGAATTGGCACGCTTCTAAGCGAGGGAATAGGCGATACTATCCGCGTTTCCCTAACCGATGAACCAGAGAAGGAAGTTGCTTTCGGTATTGATATTCTGAAAGTGCTGGGACTTCGCGAAAGCAAAATTGAGATTATTTCTTGTCCTACTTGCGGCAGACTGCAGGTGAATCTCTTCGAGATAGCCAACAAAGTGGAAGAGGCCGTGAAGGGCATAGACAAGAATATGAAAGTGGCGATTATGGGCTGCGTGGTGAATGGTCCCGGCGAAGCCAAAGAAGCCGATTTAGGCGTGGCTTGTGGCAGAGGCTCTGGCATTATCTTCAAGAAGGGACAGCTAATCGCCAAAGTTAAAGAAAGCGAAATCATTCCTCGCTTATTGGAAGAAATTAACAACTATTAAGACATAAAAATCTATACAAGAAGGAAATACAAATGTTAGATAAGTTCAGCTCGCGAACTACTATGCTCACTCCTATATTGTTCATACTCAATATGCTGGAGATATTGCTTTTTGCAAAGAGCTTTACATTTCTCTATGAGAACTCGGCATACACTTACACTACTTTTTCTATCGCTGCGGTGATACTCACTGCCTTTGTGGTGGTGCTATTCCGTATGAGCGAACGCCTGAAGACAGGGGAATACTACCTGCAATATAACTTAGGCTTAGTTTTATTCCTGATTGTGATGTCGCTCACTTGCTACGTCGGTGGCGGTATTATGATTAAGAAGTACATTCCCGGAATGGCAACTGGCATCTTGCTGAACATTCCATTTTCAATATACATAATCCTTGCTTTAAAGAAGTTCGGACTGCTTACTTCCGGTGTTTGGGGCAAAGCGATTATCGTATTGCTTGTGCTTTTGGTGCTTACAGGGGTTTCGCTATTTGCGGGTTTATTGTTGGATCCGGTGATTTATCCGGTAGAGGTGCTGTAATGATTCATTTGATGGATGTAATGAAATAATAGCTTATGTATAATTCTAATCATACCATAATCAATGGCGATTGTCGAAATATGAGTGAGCTAAGTGACGAAAGTGTTCATTTAATCATCACTTCTCCACCATATTGGCAACTGAAAGACTATGGCTCAGAAAGGCAGATAGGATTCAATGATGATTATGAGAGTTATATTAATCATTTAAATTTAGTCTGGCAAGAATGCTATAGAGTTTTGCATAAAGGTTGCAGACTTTGTATTAATATTGGCGACCAATTTGCCCGCTCCACTTATTATGGTAGATATAAAGTGATTCCTATTCACAGTGAAATCATAAGATTTTGCGAAACAATAGGTTTCGACTTTATGGGTCAGATAATCTGGCAAAAAACAACTACAATGAATACTTCTGGCGGTGCTAGCATTATGGGGAGCTATCCGCTTCCGAGAAATGGAATTGTAAAGTTGGATTTTGAGTATATTTTAATATTTAGAAAGCAAGGTGAAGCTCCAAAGCCTACTCAAGAACAGAAAAATTGCTCTGCTATGACAAATGAGCAGTGGAATACCTATTTCAACGGACATTGGTACTTCCCTGGAGCTAAGCAAGATAAGCACCTTGCTATGTTTCCTGAAGAATTGCCTCAGAGTCTCATTAAAATGTTCTCTTTTCCAAATGAGCTTATTCTCGACCCTTTTATGGGGAGTGGAACAACTGCACTTGCCGCTAGAAACTTAAATAGAAATTCTATAGGATATGAAATTAACCCTAACTTTATACCAATAATCAAAGAAAAAATTGGAACTGATGATGCATTTACCAGAGTGCAGGTAGACATTATATTGCAGGAGCAAAGTCAAGATTTTGATGCGAAAATAGAAGACCTAGGTTATCGCTTTGTAGATTATCATAAATTAGATAAGAAAATAGACATTAAGAAGCTACAATATGGCTCTAAGATAGATAAAGATAG
>JBHADY010000031.1:0-10713 GCA_041855325.1 Ignavibacteriota bacterium | reverse complement strand
CGTGCTAAGCGGTTAAGCTTTTTATTAATTTTGATTGCACGAATGCCAACTTTGGGTCCGTGGACAGTACCACCGCCTACCCATACTGGAGAACGAGATGAACCTGCGCGAGCAGTTCCTCTTCCTTTTTGTTTCCAAGGTTTCTTTCCGCCACCACTCACTTCTGCGCGAGTTTTAGTTTTTCTAGTTCCTTGGCGTTGGTGCTGGAGGTAAGTAACTACAGACATATGCATTGCGTGTTCATTTGGTTCGATAGCAAATACATCTTCAGGAAGTTCTACTTTTCCGCTAACTTGTCCATCTTTTGTATATAAATCTACTTGCATTTTATATATGACCTTGTAAATTTTAGTCGTGTTTATAATTTAATAATTTCAATTAGTGCATTTGTGCTTCCTGGGATTCCGCCCTTTACTAATAGTATATTTTTATCAGCTAGCACATCTACGATTTCAACGTTACGAACGCTTACTTTCTTTCCGCCCATTCTGCCGGCCATTCTTAAGCCCTTCATAACTCTTGAAGGATAGGAAGAAGCACCGATTGAACCTGGGTGTCTTTGTCTATCAGACTGACCGTGAGATGTCATCCCCACGCCGCCAAAGTGATGTCTTTTCATTACACCTTGGAAACCTTTACCTTTGCTCGTGCCGGATACTTTCACCTTATCGCCGACTTGGAATTGCTCTACTGTGAGCATATCGCCGAGGTTAGCTTCTGTAGCTAAGCCGCGGAATTCTCTTAAGGTTCTCATTGGTGAAACACCTGCTTTTTGCAAATGTCCTATTTCTGGCTTATTAAGTGCTTTTTCTGCAACTTCTTCGTAGCCGATTTGCACTGCTTCATAGCCATCATTTTCAACTGTCTTAACCTGTGTTACCGGGCAAGGACCTGCAAGAATCACTGTGCAAGGGATTTGTTCGCCCTCTTCAGTATAGAGACTTGTCATTCCTAATTTTTTACCTAAAATTGCTGCATTCATAATTAATATTCTCCAGTCATTTTGATAGTAATTTCCACGCCCGCAGGCACTTCAGTCTTTTGTAATGCATCCACGATTTTCGGTGTTGCATTATGTATATCAATCAATCTTTTATGAACACGAGCCTCGAATTGCTCTCTGGATTTTTTATGCAAGTGCGGTGAGCGGAGCACTGTATAAACGCTGCGTTTAGTTGGTAATGGAATTGGACCATTCACCTGTGCGCCGGACTCCTTAGCTGCGGAGACAATTCTTTCAGCAGAGCTATCTATAAGACTGTGATCGTATGATTTTAATCTAATTCTCATTGTTTGTGTTGCCACTTTTCGTTACTCCGAAATTTAAATATTTGAGGGTCAGCCAGGCACTTCCCCAGCTGACCGCTCTCGAGTACATAATTATTCTACAATTTTAGTTACCACGCCTGCGCCTACTGTTCTGCCGCCTTCGCGAATTGCGAAACGGAGACCTTCTTCCATAGCCACTGGAGTAATAAGTTCTACTATTAAGTTATCTACGTTATCGCCAGGCATTATCATTTCGATGCCTTCTGGTAAGTTCAATACGCCTGTTACGTCTGTAGTTCTGAAATAGAACTGTGGTCTATAACCATTGTAAATAGGAGTATGACGGCCACCTTCTTCTTTAGTCAAGAATAACACTTGAGCATTGAATTTGTGGTGAGGAGTGATTGAACCTGGTTTAGAGATAACCATACCGCGTTCGATTTCTTTCTTGTCAATACCGCGAAGTAGGAGACCTACGTTATCGCCTGCTTGACCTTCATCTAATAATTTGCGGAACATTTCAACGCCTGTACAAGTTGTTTTCTTGTGAAGACCGAAGCCCACGATTTCAACTTCTTCGTTTACTTTGATAATACCGCGTTCGATTTTACCTGTAGCTACTGTACCACGGCCTGTGATAGAGAATACGTCTTCCACTGGCATTAGGAATGGTTTTTCAGTATCTCTTTGTGGAGTTGGGATATAGCTATCCACAGCATCCATTAAGTTATAGATACATTGCATCCTTGGGTCGTCAGCTGTAGTTGCTGGGTCAGAAGCTGCGTCTAATGCTTGAAGAGCTGAACCTGGGATAATTGGAATTTCATCGCCTGGGAATTCATAAGAAGAGAGAAGTTCTCTTAATTCCATTTCAACGAGTTCCAATAATTCAGGATCTGCGATATCTACTTTGTTAAGGAAAACGATAAGTCTTGGAACGCCTACTTGGCGAGCAAGCAAGATGTGTTCTCTTGTTTGAGGCATAGGACCGTCTGTAGCAGCGCATACTAAGATAGCGCCGTCCATTTGTGCAGCACCAGTGATCATATTCTTAATATAATCCGCGTGACCTGGGCAGTCTACGTGTGCATAGTGACGGTTAGCTGTTTCATATTCCACGTGAGAAGTTGCAATTGTTATCCCGCGTGCTTTTTCTTCTGGGGCGTTATCGATAGAGTCGAATGAACGCACTTCTGTTGTACCATTGCGCTTTGCAAGTGAGTTGCTGATAGCAGCTGTTAATGTTGTTTTACCGTGATCAACGTGACCAATTGTACCAACGTTTACGTGTGGTTTCGAGCGGTCAAATTTCTCTTTAGCCATTTTCTAAGCTCCGATTAAATTTTTGAAATATTTATTAACTGTTTAATAATTTACATTTTTGTTTGCAACTGCAGGCTCGTAATGCGAGAAAGTCATCGTATATACTGCCCTGCCTTGACTTGCGGACCTCAACTTTGTAACATACCCGAACATTTCGGAAAGTGGCGCAAGTGCTTTAATTGCTTGCATTGAGCCTCGCGGCTCGAATCCTTCTATTTTACCTCTGCGTGAACTTAGGTCTGCAATTATATCTCCCGTATATTCATCTGGAGAGATAACCTCCACCTCGCAGAATGGCTCCATCAAGATTGGCGACGCTTTTCTTATTCCTTCTTTCACTGCCATGGAAGCAGCGACTTTAAAAGCAATATCCGCAGGGGTTTGCTCTTCGTAATTCGCTCCGATTACCGTAGCTTTTACGTCTATCATCTGATAACCACTAGGTCCGATGCTAAGAGCCTCCTTTATACCAGTCTCGATTAACTGTTTGTACATTGCCGGGATTTCATCTTGTCCTAATCTAAAATCTACTACGAAGCCTTCGCCTCTGTTAGCAGGTTCTAATTTTAGAACCACGTTTCCATATTGATTTTTGCCATTAATAGGTTTATCAAATGTGGCATCTTGATTTACAGCTTGCGTTATTGTCTCGCGGTATGATACTTGCGGTTTGCCGAGTTTCACAGGAATTCTAAATTCGCGATTTAATCTATCTGCGATAATCTCTAAGTGAAGCTCGCCAACCCCGCTTATCAGGGTTTGTCCGCTTTCTTCATCATACTTAAAAGCAAGAGTCGGGTCTTCTTCCACTAAGCGTTTCAGCGTTTCTACTAACTTATCTTGGTCTGCAAAGGTCTTAGTCTCGATTGACTGATTAATCACAGGCTCTGCGAAGTCGATTTTTTCATACAATAGCGGATGTTTATCATCGCAAATTGTGTCGCCTGTGCGAGTGAAACGCATATCTGGTATTGCGACAATATCGCCGGCGTATGCTTCGCTTACTTCTTCTCTTTTCTTGGCGGACATAAGCATTATTTTCATAATTCTTTCTTTTTTATCTGTTGCTGTGTTCAGCACCATTTGTCCTACCTTCAGAGTACCGGAGTATATTCTAATGAATACCAATTTCTTAACGTGTGGGTCGCTTATCACTTTGAACGCGAGAGCAGAGAAGTACTCGTCGTCAGTTGGCTTACGAGTAATTTCCTTTTCCTCATCATTAATGTCGAAGCCTGCTTTATATTCTACCTCTTCCGGAGATGGCAGGTATTTGATAATCGCATCAATGAGTGGCTGAACGCCTACGTTTTTTAGTGATGAACCAGTCAGCACGGGGTTTATCTGCGAAGCGAGAGTTCCTTTGCGGAGAGTATTTTCTATCTCTTCTACGCTAGGCTCTTCGCCTTCGAGGAATTTCATCATAAGTTCGTCGTCAATTTCAGAGACTTTTTCGATAAGGTTAGCTCTCATTTCTTTGGCTTTTTCCTTATGGTCATCTGGAATTTCCGTTTCTGTTATGACGGTACCATCGGCTTCTTGGTTGAAGTACAGAGCTTTCATTTTAATAAGGTCAATAACTCCAGAGAATGTATCGTATGCACCGATTGGGATTTGCACTGGCACGGGGTTCGCACCCAATCTATCTTTCATCATTTCGATTACTCTATAGAAATCTGCCCCCATTCTATCCATCTTATTAATGTATGCAATTCGCGGCACATTGTACATATTTGCTTGGTTCCACACGGTTTCGGACTGAGGTTCTACCCCACCTACTCCGCAGAAGACGCCAACTGCGCCGTCGAGCACACGCAATGATCTTTGCACTTCAGCTGTAAAATCTACGTGCCCGGGTGTGTCTATTATGTTGATCTGATTATTATGCCAATAGCAAGTAACTGCTGCGGACATAATTGTTATTCCGCGTTCTTTTTCTTGTTCCATATAGTCTGTATAGGCAGTGCCTTCATCTACGGAACCTATTCTATGAATATTGCCAGTATAGAACAATATCCTTTCAGTCGTTGTAGTTTTTCCGGCGTCTATATGCGCCATAATTCCAATATTTCTAATAAGTGAAATATCTACTTTTCTTGACATAATCTATTTCAGCAAATCAATTGACAAAGAACAAACATTTTTTCTCTCTTCGTTAAGAGAGGTTTTTACTTTTGCGTATATCGCAGTCTTAAGTATTAATTGGACGCGATACATTTATTATTACCACTTAAAGTGAGCGAATGCCTTATTAGCTTCAGCCATTCTATGAGTATCTTCTTTCTTTTTGAATGCAGAGCCTTCGCTATTAGCTGCAGCCATGAATTCAGCGGCTAATTTTGCAGCCATAGTTTTATCGCGACGAGCTGCGGCGTAAGTTTTAAGCCAGCGAATAGCTAGAGCTTCTTTTCTCTCT
Organism: Ignavibacteriota bacterium; assembly: GCA_041855325.1. Lineage (GTDB taxonomy): Bacteria > Bacteroidota > Ignavibacteria > Kapaibacteriales > UBA2268 > CALLXS01. Next base: position 5,705 of record JBHADY010000031.1, on the reverse strand, counting down.
GCTCTTACGTCTACTGGCACTTGGTATGTTGCCCCACCTATTCTTCTTGAGCGAACTTCCGTATTAGGCGCTACGTTTGTCATAGCTGCTTGGAACACCTCGAGTGGGTTTTTTCCAGTTTTTTCGCCCATAATAGAGAAAGCATCGTACATTATAGCGCGAGCTGTGCTTTTTTTGCCATCGTACATAATATTGTTGATAAACTTAGAAACAACTTTATCGCCGTACATTGGGTCTGGCATCACATTTCTTTTTTTAGCTTTACTCTTTCTCATTATTCTATTTTTTTATTTACTATTTATACACTTCAATTATTATTTTTTGCCTGGGGCAGCAGCACCTTTTTTAGGTCTCTTAGCACCGTATTTACTGCGTGCTTGGCGGCGTCCATCTACGCCTTGAGTATCTGCTGTACCGCGGATGATGTGATATCTAACACCCGGTAAATCTTTTACTCTACCGCCACGAATATAAACTATAGAGTGCTCTTGTAAGTTGTGTCCTTCTCCAGGAATGTATGAAGAAACCTCGATGCCGTTTGACAAGCGAACACGAGCCACCTTACGCAAAGCTGAGTTTGGTTTCTTCGGTGTAGTAGTATAAACCCTTGTGCATACGCCACGTTTTTGTGGGCATGATTCTAAAGCTGCTGACTTGCTTTTATATACAAGCGGCTTACGGGGCTTTCTAATTAATTGACTTATAGTAGGCACGAAACCTCTCCAAATTTATTATGTTAAAATAATTTACAAATTTTATAGCCTACAAAATTAACTATTTTTTTCAATATAGCCAAATATTTTTTGCAATTATTCACTAATAATTGCTAATATTTAGCACTTTTATTGAAAAAAGTACTTAACTCTGTATGCTGCCTTGCATTTAGCGTCCTAATCAGCACGTTTATGCGATTTTTTATATTTCTTTCAGACTACAAATATACTATTTTTTTTCCACAATTGCAAATACTATAGGTAATTAAGTACTACCACCGCCCAAATCACTACTAATATTTATTATTCTATATTTTTATGATACTTATGCACTTTTTACTTGCGTATTTTACGAAATTTACTTATTTTTGTTTCCAGCGAGTTATTCTCCTAATTAATCTATTATCAACAAATTAAATAATACTGTCGGAGACGCATTATAGACACACAGCTACTCATTTAGGCAATCTCTTCCTCCCCAGGGAAGATGATTGCAAAGCAAAATAACAGTTCAATCACAAATTTATAGGTAAATCTATGAAGCAGTATTTTTTTGCGGTAGCTTTATGTCTGGCAGCTTTAGTTTCAACACTACTCTTGACAAGCTGCGGAAATGACAATCAAGTATTACCCCCCGTATTACAGTTTAGTGGTCATGAAATAGACCAAAGTTCCTTAGCAGGTACAGTGGAGCTATATTATGACAAGCACGACTATTACTCAAATGCAGATAGCTCAAAAGTCTATGACGGATCTTTAATTACCAAAGTTCATGCTACTTTTAAAAGTGCTGACGGAAAAGGCTACATAAAAGAGAATAATCCACGAATTAACTCTGTAGCACTGGATTTATTTAGCGACAATTTCATTCATCAAACTAGTCGCTACTTCGACACTGATACAGACCCATTAGTGCTTAACTTAGGTAATGGCAAAAGCAATACATTCGAGAAAGATGCATCTGAGCTATACCCACCTTTCAGCCATAATGTTAGCTTCGGAAAGCCAGCACAACTGCTTAACTTCACGCCAAATCAGGTAGTAGATAAAAACCAAGACTTGCAGCTCACTTGGGAAGCTTCAAGCAATGAATTAACAGAGTTCATAGTTCATATTTTCTCGCTTGTTCCTAAGGGTAATGATGATAGCAAACCAATATACTCTAAGTTTTTTAAAGTACAGAATACTAATAACTTAACGGTTCCAAAAGAAGTATTAGCTAAATGCACAGGCAGCATTCATCAAATAGTACTTAACAAAAAGGAAGGCGTATTAGTTCCTGTGGAAGTGAATCGAGCTTTGCTTAATAAACACGACACATATAAGGTGCTATACATAGCAAGTTCATCGCATAGAACTTCATTTATAGTAAAGTAAAGCATTTCAATCATTAAACTAAAAAGGACTGAATCCCCAGCCGGGGGTTCAGTCCTTCTCGTTTATTATATAAGTCTGATAATATCATTATCTCTTATCTTATTGCTTCATAATGCTTTATCTTACTGTTTCATAAATTTATAAGACTTATTATCCACCACGGCGTTATACATACCTTCTGGCAGGGTATCCACTTTTACTTTTCCGTTATTTGCCTTGGTTTCCAGAACAGTCTTTCCTGTGATATCTACGATTTTCACAGGCTTATTTCCTGCATTCGGGATAGTAATCTCATCTGTTGCTGGGTTAGGATAAACCTCCTCAGCTGTTGTGTCGGTTTCAACAACAGAGCTTAATAAATCCTTGCGAAGAATCAAGTTATTCACGCCCACAGCATAGACAGAGTTATCAGCTACGAATACAGAGCGCAGTTTGATATCATCGAGTTTAACATCAAGGCCGCTAAGATCTTTCTTCCAGCTTTTTCCATTATCCTTTGAATTTAAGATAATGCCATCACCCACGACATAGATTTCCTTTGGTCTTTGTGGATGGTAGTGGAGAGAGTATAGCGGAGCATCGAACTTACCAGCCACGCCCCAAGAGAGTCCATTATCAGTACTTCTATAGATAATGCCGTATGTACTAACTATGAAACCAGCATCTTTGCCCATTTTAATGCAAGTTAAGTTCTCTGGATAAGCGTAATTAACGTCCTTCACTGCAGGGAGTTCTATATTATAGTTTTGGTCGCGCACATAGCTACGATTTTCTCCCACAGCCACAGGTACATCGTCATAACAATCAACAGATAGAGCATCTGATTCCTCGCCGAAATCACCGATTAAGTACATATGATGATACACATCTTCGAAGTCGGAGCGATAGGAGCGTCCATTGCTTTCGGCGCAGAACACGTTTGGTCTTTTGAACAATAAAGTATTTACTCTTCTTATTTTCGGACCAGAGAAGTGCTTATTCTCCCAAGTTTTTCCACCATCTTTTGTATAAATAGCTTCCGCGAAGTCACTCATAATAACGCCTTCTTTATCATCAGTAAATGATATAGTATTATATCTCTGCTTCACGTACCAACCTTGGTCTTTGAAGGATAGAGTATCGAATGTTTTGCAGCCGTCGAAAGTGCGGAATACCTTTTTCTCGACATTTCCCACGAAGAAGCCAACCTTATCATTTATGAAATACACGCATTTCAGAGTATCTCTATACAATTGTGAGAAGTTCGGGTTATTAACAGCACTTGTTGGGTCATACCATTCTTCGCGATTATTATCTTTAGTTAGCACTAAAGCATCAGCTATAACGAAGCTTCTATCTTCACCGGATTTTACCATTTGGAATGACTTATCGAACTTTTGCTGCACTTTGTTCCAAGTTTTGCCTTCATCTGTGGAGTAAAGGATTAATCCGTCGTCTCCGCAGGCAACTACCATATCTTTTCTTTGAATAGCGATTGAGTTCAGCTTAACATTCTCATCTTCGTATAGTTTAGTTACCACGCCTTCTTTATTAGTGATGGAGTAAATAGCTCTTCCGCCTTGACTGATTGCGTATGCAATATCATCAATAGCATCGGCGCGAATTAGGTTCACGTTTTTGGGTAGCTGGATTTTCTTCCAATTCTTACCTTTATTATCACCCATAAGTATGAAATTATCACTGTAAGAAGTTATCATCACGAAATAGGAGTCCTTAGTCTTAACGATGGAACTAAAGTGATGTTTATTTGCTTCTTTCATTTCATATACTTTAATGAACTCGAGTCTTCCTTCCACTGTGAGGGTATTAGTATTCAGCAGATACAGATTCCCATTAATATCGCCGAATATCACATTAACACTCGTTGGGACTACGCAGGAAGTACTGAAAACCGCATTATCCGGCGTTGGCAGTGGTTTCCAGCTATTACCGCAGTCTTCTGTTAAGAGGAGAACGGCATTTTCTCCGGCTGGCTTAGTTTTATCAATTCCAATAGCAAAGCCGAGGAAGTCTTCTCTGAAGTCGATATGCGCGAATATTATGTTATCGTTTTGGTAGAGGAGATCCCAATCTTGGGCGTGGGTTTCTGTTTTATAAATTTTCCCATCGGCAGTGCAGGCAAAGCCTATATTATCGTCGAAGAACTCAACGGATTCGAACTTCAGCGTATGCTTATATTGTTCGACTTTAGGGTTTTGGTTTATCAATTCCCATTTGCCTTCTTGCCCATTCGCTACAGCAGTAAATAGCGATATGATTAACAGAATGTAGACTAACCTTTTCATATTTTACCTCTTATGTTTTAAGTTAAATAAAGTTTTTCAAATATACGAAATTCTCCCAATATATGCAAATAAAAAAAGAGCTTATCTCGCGAGAAATAAGCTCTTTTTTTGTACTCGGAGCGGGACTTGAACCCGCACGAGGTTGCCCTCACAGGATTTTAAGTCCTGTGCGTCTACCAATTCCGCCATCCGAGCGACCTTGTATGTTTAACCTTCAAAAAAGGGAATACAAAATTAAGAATATTACTTAATATATGCAAATATTTTTTTCATTTCTTGTGCATTTTTTTTATTCATCCAATATTTTGGGCGCTTATAAGTCTATATGTTAATTATATTTTACCAATGAATGTTTTACCAGTAATTAAGATTATAGAATGAAACAAGTAAATAAAACTTTACTGATGATATTAGACGGCTGGGGCATAGGCGACGGCACTAAAAGCGACGTTATCTCTTCTGTCCCAACTCCATTTATTTCCGAATTAAAAGCAAAATACCCGAACTCTCAGCTACTTACTTGCGGAGAGCACGTGGGGCTGCCAGACGGACAAATGGGCAACTCCGAAGTGGGTCACCTAAACATAGGCGCTGGTCGCATCGTGTATCAAGACCTCGTGCGCATTAACATAGCTTGCAAAGACGGCTCGCTCGAAGCTAACCCTACCCTGCAAGATGCAATGAAATACGCGAAGGACAATAACAAAGCTATCCACCTATTGGGCTTAGTGAGCGACGGTGGCGTGCATTCATCTATCGAACACCTATACACTCTGTGTGACATCTTTGATAGAAATTCCCTTGATAAAGTATATATTCACGCACTTATGGATGGTCGCGATACAGACCCAAAAAGCGGTCTCGGATTTATGAAAGACCTACTCGCAAACATAGAAGGAAAATCCGCAAAAGTAGCAAGCATCTGCGGAAGATACTACACAATGGACAGAGACAAACGCTGGGAACGCGTGAAGCTCGGTTATGAGCTTATCACTAAAGGCGAAGGCGAAAAATTCACTTCTCCGACTGAAGCTATCCAAACTTCATACAATAACGAAGTAACTGATGAGTTCATTAAGCCTGTTTGCATCACTGATGAAGCCGGCAATCCAGTTGCCTGCATAAGCGAAAACGACGTGGTTATCTGCTTTAACTTCCGAACAGATAGACTGCGCGAAATCACTACAGTACTCTCCCAGAAAGATATGCCTGAGTTCGAAATGAAGACTATTCCGCTTCATTACATCACAATGACTAACTACGATGATTCATTCAAAGGCATAAAACTGCTATTCGATAAAGATAACTTAAGCGAAACCATAGGCGAAAT
>JBHADY010000030.1:0-4337 GCA_041855325.1 Ignavibacteriota bacterium | reverse complement strand
CGATAATAACAAGAAGGTTGATAACATCGAAGAGAAGCTGAAAGAGATAGCAGAACTATACTCAGTGAGTGCATACCTTAGAACAGCTATTAAAGAGAAAGATAAACGCATAGATGATATTGTAGCTAAGAGCCGAACTGCTTACAATGAAGCAAAAGATGAAATAAAGAAAGAGGAGATATCTGAAGAGTTTGTAGAGAATCCTGATTTTGAAACCTTCTTAGCTACGTTAGAGTTAGAAAGTCTAGTAGAGTACAATAATGCGTACGAAAGAAATGCAGTGCTGAATAAAAGCATAAAGGATATAAATAAAATATTAGATGCGATTGTTAAAACGCCATTAATTCAAATAGAAAACAGCAAACAGCAAGAGATTAAAACAGAGAGGTTTCCTCTCTACACTCAAGAAGAGCTGAAAAAATTAATAAGTGATTTGAATGAAGAGATAACAGAGCATAATATAGTACTTGATAAATACAAGCAACTATACAAAGAGTATGAAGTAAAATGCAAAGAAGAATACCAAGAAGAAGCTGAAAGAATAGAATACGAGTATGAAGACAAAGTAGAAAAGCTAAAGCTTGAGAAGAAAACAGAGTATATACAGGCGAAAGAACAAGTTGCGAATTATCGAATCATCGTGCCGAACAAGTATAAAGAGATTATTGCCGAACTTTCTTCCGTAAAGCAGTAATATCTTAATACATAGCAAGTACATTGAATAGCAAAATCATTGAAATAATCACCTAAGCAAAATAGAAATTACTCTCATTGAATAGCAAAGTAATAGAACTGAATTTAACTTAATTATTAAGAATATAATAACTAAAATAAATTAATTTAACGAAAGAATTAATATGACAACATCTAAAATGCTTGACGTGAATGGTACTTTAAGTACCTTAGAAGCTAACGAGTTGTGCAATCGCATAGCGATGTACATAAAACCAATTGATGATGAGTTAGAGAGCATACAATCACACACAGTAGTGATTAATGACAAAAAAAACGACAATAATAGCAGAGTAGAGAACATTGCTGAGATGATAAAAAATAAGTGTGAATTAAAATCAGTGCTTAAATACTTATATAAGGCTGTTGCTGAGTATAATAAAATAGCTGAGAAGAACCACAACGATATGGTAAGCTGCTTAAGAGATGCAAAGAAAGAATATGAAGATGATGCTGAAGAAATAAGCGAAGAGTTGAAACCTATTGAAAGCTTTGAAGATTATATCAGCACATTGAAACTTGAAGATGTTATTAAGTTTAAAGAAGCAGAAGCACATGCTGCGCACTTAGGCAAGTTTATACATAACTTTGATAGAGTACGCGAGAGCTTAATTAGCAAAAAGTTGATAGATTATAAAGCTATCGGAGATACGGTAGTGAAGTTTAATAATAAGCCACTTTATACCACTGATGAGCTTCAGGGGATACAAGATAACTTAATTGCAAGGCATCGCGATTATGAAAACACAGTGAATTACTATAAAGCGATGTTTAATAAATACACGAATGAAGCGAACTTGAAGTATGAGAAGGAAGTAGCACGATTGAACGAAAAAGCTGTTGCTGAAATTGGAAAACTAAAAGATGAGAAACAACAAAACATTGAAAATGAAAGAGAAGAAATACGCCAGCTGAAAATAGTAGTGCCAGCTGAGTATAAGAAAATTATAGACACTTTAGAGCTTAATTAAAGTTAATCAGGGTTCTCGTAGCGGAGAGACAGCTGACCTATAGCATACTCTCCCTGCAGAGATTTGGAGCGGAACTTCAAGATAATACTTAAGATGTAACTTTTGTCCACGTCGACAATTATCTCTATGATATTTCGCTCGCACCAGATTCTTGCCTCTGGAGTAAGAATGTGGAGGAATTAAATCCCCACGAACAAGAATGATAATGCTTGTATCCAGAATATTAATAGCCTTGACATTAACTTGAACTTTGAAAGGTGGCGAGGTCTTTGTCTTAAGCTTGGACATTACCTGCGTTATCTTTGTGTTCTGCTCACCTGAGGCTTTTATTAAGCATTAATGTGTGAATATATAGAATATACTGTTTGGTTTTTGTATTGTTTAATACCTATGTTTTTTTGTTTGTTATATAATTAATAACTGTTTATGAATAATGTAATTACATAGTAATTACGGATGAAATTAAAATATATAGATGCTGAAAATAATAAGCTCGCTTCCCGCGGTGGGGAAACGAGCTTTTTTTTGTATTGGAGTGGAATAACACTATTCTCTCGCTCCTCTCGTCTATCTATATGTTTGATAATATAATACTTAAGATATGAAAGAAGAAACTATGAAAGAAGAAAAAAGAAAAGCCGTCGTGCTGATTCACGGAATAGGCGAGCAAAGACCAATCGAAACGCTGAGGGGATTCGTGAAAGGAATTGCCCACAAGCTACGCAAAAAACACAATGAAACACTATTCTGGGAAAAACCAGACCCCGCTTACGGGAATTACGAAACCCGAAAGATGACACTACTTGAGCAGAATGACCAAAGCAAGACCGACTTCTTCGAGTTCTATTGGGCGCACAGAATGCGAAATACGAACTTCTCGCACATAAAGGACTGGCTGGGACGCGTCGTGCTCTGCACACCGAGCAAAGTCTCGAAGCGCCTGCGACCTGTATTTTACTTCATTTGGCTGCTGATTGTGCTTAGCATAGCAATGATAGGATATGGAGTGTATTCCCAAGGAATAGCCGACTTCTCCTCGCAGATTGTGGCATACTCTTCTGGCGTAGTCGCTCTCTTGATACTCGGCTTTGCCTCCTCATTCTTCTATGGATTCTTGGGGGATGCCGGCAGGTACTTAGATCCGCTACCAAGTAATATTTCCGAACGCGAAGCCATTCGCCACGAGGGAGTAACTCTATTGCAGAAGCTGCAAGATTCCGGCAGATACGACAGAATAGTGCTAATAGGTCACAGCTTGGGAAGCGTAATTGCATACGACTTAGTGAAGTTCCTATGGAATGATAACTTTAAGAAATATAAGGAAGATATGGCTGCTGCCGCTGCAGATAATGAGGAGCTATTGGCTCTGCTGAACAACAGCGAAGAAGCTGCAAAGAAGCTAAATAGAGGCGAGATTAGCTTAGATGAGTATCGCAAAACACAAGAAGCTACGTTGAGCTATTATAAGGCTATTGGCAATGAGTGGAAGCTGACGGACTTACTGACAATTGGTTCGCCGCTTACTCACGCGGGATATCTCTTCGCAAATGGAAAGGACACCTTCCACGAGCTGAAGGAGCACAGGGAATACCCTACTTGTCCGCCCTGCTTTCAAACTACGGTAGAGACTAATATAGAGGATTCGGAAGATACGCTAAGCAATGGCAAGCGAGTAAAGCGCTATAATCACTCTTCTCCTTTCGCAGTAACAAAGTGGACTAACTTATACTACACGACAGATTACATAGGTGGTAATTTATCGAGTAGCTTCGGGAAGGGCATTCGCGATATAGAATTGAAGCGTCCTCGTTGGTGTTCTCTTTTGCCTTTGGGTCACACGGGTTACTGGGATTGCGGTAGCGAGTATAATGCCTTAGTGGAGATAATTAAAGTGCTGGAGTGAATAAGGCGCAAAATTGAAAAAATAAGGTGCAAAGAAACGCCACTTATACCTTAGCCTAATTACTTCTTCACTGCTATTATTCTATCGAATAGTATCATCTCGCGGCGGCAGAATCGCTCCTTGTTCGTGATGGGATAGGGCCACTCTTCGTCGCTTTCGACTATGTGGATGTCGAACTTGCCGAATTTTTCGAGAATTTTCACGTGGTATTCGTGCACCTCATCTACGTCTGTGGCAAGGTGCAGTTTGCCGCCTGGCTTCAGCAAGTTGTGGTACATTTCGAGGGTCTCTGGGATGAACGCACGCCTTTTGATTTGCTTGCGCTTAGTCCATGGGTCGGGGAAGAGATAGAAAATCTTATCAAAAGTACCATTATCCAAGAAGTGAAGCCCATTGATAACGCTGTACCATAGTACAGTGGCATTGGGGATTTGCTCGGACTTAATGAAGTTCTCCGCCCACTTTGCGATAGTCTCGCGCACCTCTATGCCCATAATATTGTCTTCTGGGTGCTGCTCGGAGTAGTCCAAGAGGAATCCAGCTTTCCCGCATCCTACGTCTAAAACGTTCGGCTTTTTTCCGTTTAGGAATAGAGTTTCCGTCGCGAGTTTATCTATAGTAGGAGGATAGTTATCTGGGAGTTCTGTTAATTCACTTGCTGGGATATAGCAAGCAGGGTTAGTGTGGTGTCTGAGCCTTGGGGGGTATGGGTATTTTTGATTATCAACTAT
>JBHADY010000029.1:0-4661 GCA_041855325.1 Ignavibacteriota bacterium | reverse complement strand
GTATCCATTCCGCTCGAATTGCTCAGCGATGAATTGATCTGTAGGTAGCTGAATATTTTTTACAGTTCTATTTCCGACTACGTATATTACAGTCCCACCATCTTTTACACTCATAGATACATTTTTAATCGAATCAGCAAGATCATAATAAAATGCAGAAACCTCAAGTGCTCGCTTTTGGTCATAATGGCTTATCTCTTCTAAAAGTGGCGTTATAATACTATTGTCATAAATATTTGTAGGTCTGCCACCACCACCCATAAGAAGATTATCAACTTTTCTGGCGAAATCATAACCTAACCACTCATTTGATAAGGTAGAGAATTGTCCATAAGCAACAGTAGTTCGGCTATCTCCATATGGAGGACTTGTTAGAACTGTATCGAAATACTTTTCTTTTGATTGAAATTCTGAATGACTCACGTTAATACGGTGATTAAAAGATAGCTTAGGATAATAAAATTTAGAATATAATGAAATAAGTTCTCCCAGTTTTTTCTGATATATGGAATATACATCTGGATTAAAACTAATTAATGCCTCTTCCTTCATTCTGTGAAGTTTAAACTCACTTTTTCTTGTATAGGAACAGTCTCGTACAGTTTCCGAAAAAGCAACTAAGAATAAGTTTCTTACATCATATTCATCTATTTTGTCAATAGCATACCGCAATACAGCAAGTTTGTGAATTACTTCTTCCGAAAACCAATAATTGATATTCGTTACATTTGGTATTGGTACATTTTCCACAATATTGGGAAAGAAGTTAACTTTATATAAGAAGTTTGATAATGAATCTTTCGCTTTAATTAACTTATCTATAAGTATTTTAGTAAATTTTACTTTGGTTATCAAAACGGCTAATGGGTTTAAATCAAACCCGTGCATTTCCATAAAACCAATATCTAAGGCAGATGAAAATGAAGAACCAGAGCCACAATAGGGATCAAGAAGGGTCCCACATTCTACTTCGAATTCTTGCAATGCCTTAATTCCGATTTGTGGAAGCATAGTAGCGGGATATCTATGAATATTTGGATAGAGACTTGCATAAGATTCTCCCAAAAAGTCATAATCAGTATTTCTCTCTACTTGGTATCTCATAGGTCTTCAATCTTATTAAATAGCTTGTCTAATCTATTTTCATATACTCTGAAGCCAGTACCATGATTCCTTGCCCTTGTTCCATTATCGTGAAGCCTTAAATCAACTAAAATATTTCCCTCTTTAAATTGATTAGATAACAAATCAACAGAAGTACCTCTCATTATTTGAGCTCTGTTATAATGGAAATACTCACAACCATCTCTTTCTTCGGTCAGAGCAGAAACTAATATGAGAGAAGGTATTTTATTAATAAATCTTTCTGCAATATTTTCAAGTTGCCAGGTCGCTATAACTTCTCCTGATATATGGCGAACTGATACTTCTTTTTCACTAACAACGAGGAACAGACCAGCACTATTTGGTGTAAGAGACATAGTATAATATAATCCTTTGCGACCTTTTTTGTCATAACTTCCATATTTATCAATTGCCTCTAACTGTGGAATTTGCCAAGCTTTCTTATTAAAAGTAAATAGAGTTACCATATTATTTACTCCTGTCCTATGAGATTTTAGCTCTGCACCTTCTATATCAGAGTTTTTATTATTATTCTCGTTAATTTCAAGTAGTGTTTCTAAGGTATAGCCAATTCCTGTTGGTCCTTTTCTGAGGGATTTTATGTATCCTCGTTTTTTGATTTCGGCAAATTTTTCACGGAATTCTTCAATAGTCATTTTATTATCTAGTCAATTTTATTACTCTAAAGTTACAAAATTACTAAATATAAATTAATATAAAAAGAACTAAGAAAATACTTACTTTAAAAAGGGGCGCCCCTACGCTTCGCGGGAAGAAATAATCTGATTAATAAGAAAATCGCCTTCGCGATTTTCCTCCTGAATTCTTACTTCTTACTTCTTAATTCAAAAGTGATATGCTTTGCATATCACGTAGAATATTGCCATATTCTTAATTCTATTCCGTATCTTTGTAATCTGAAGAATAAGCGAAAAAGTTTACGTAATTTATATATATAGCGATATGTGCGAAGATAAGAAAATAATATTCTCTATGGTCGGAGTAAGCAAAATTATTCCGCCAAATAGACAAATACTGAAAGATATTTACCTGTCTTTCTTCTATGGTGCGAAAATAGGTATCATTGGGCTCAATGGCTCAGGTAAATCAACCCTGATGAATATCATCGCTGGAAAAGATGATGCATACCAAGGAAATGTAGTGTTCTCCCCTGGTTATACCGTGGGACACCTTCCGCAAGAACCACAACTCGATGAAAGCAAAACTGTAATCGAAGTGGTGAAAGAAGGGATGCAGGAAATCGTCGACCTGCTGAATGAATACGAAGAAATCAGCGCAAAATTCGCCGAACCTATGGACGACGACGAAATGAATAAAGTAATCGAAAGACAAGGCGAATTAACCGAAATACTCGATGCTAAAAACGCTTGGGAACTCGACTCCACACTCGAGCGTGCTATGGACGCTCTGAACTGTCCGGACGGCGACACCCCAATTAAAGTGCTCTCCGGTGGCGAACGCCGTCGCGTTGCCCTGTGCCGCCTATTGCTCACTCAGCCGGATATCCTCCTGCTTGACGAACCTACCAACCACTTAGATGCTGAGTCTGTGCATTGGCTCGAGCAGTTCCTGCAGCAGTACCAAGGCACTGTGATTGCCATCACACACGATAGATACTTCCTCGATAACGTGGCTGGCTGGATACTCGAACTCGACAGAGGCGAAGGCATTCCTTGGAAAGGCAACTACTCAAGCTGGCTCGACCAAAAAGCTAAGAGATTAGAACAAGAAGGCAAAACTGAATCCAAACGCCAAAAGACCCTCGAACGCGAGCTCGAATGGGTGCGTATGTCGCCAAAAGGCAGACACGCAAAAGCAAAAGCACGTTTGAACTCATACGAAGCCCTGCTGAACCAAGACGTTAAGCAAAAAGAAGAAAAACTCGAACTATATATTCCTAATGGTCCAAGGCTTGGAAGCAACGTTATAGACGCTGTTAACTTAACTAAGTCTTATGGCGATAGAATACTATTCGAGAACCTAAGCTTCTCGCTTCCGCCTGCGGGAATCGTGGGTATTATTGGTCCGAATGGCGCCGGAAAGACTACGCTTTTCCGCATAATTATGGGACAAGAAACTCCGGATTCTGGGGAAATTAAGATAGGCGAAACCGTTACTATTGGCTATGCAGACCAAACACACAAGGATATAGATCCGGAAAAGAATGTGTGGGAATGTATCTCCGGCGGCTTGGATAACATAACTTTGGATAACCGCTCTATGAACTCCCGCGCTTATGTTTCGAAGTTCAATTTCTCTGGTCCAGACCAGCAGAAGAAGTGTGGAGTGCTCTCCGGTGGCGAGAGAAATCGTCTGCACCTTGCCCTTACGCTTAAGGCTAATGCGAACGTTCTCCTCCTCGATGAGCCTACGAACGATATTGACGTGAATACACTTCGCGCTTTAGAGGAAGGCTTAGAGGGCTTCGCTGGTTGTGCGGTAGTCGTAACCCACGATAGATGGTTCCTTGATAGAATAGCTACTCACATTTTGGCATTCGAGGGCGATTCTCAGGTGTATTTCTTCGAGGGTTCATACTCAGAGTACATAGAAAACCGCAAGCAACGCATAGGCGATATTACTCCGCATAGAATGAAATTCAAAAAGCTAATTGCTGAATAAGACTATAATTTAGCTGTTTTTTTAGATAAATATTGTAATATTAAGATTTATCTTGTAATATTTTCATAATTAATGCAACTTTTGAGGAATTATTAAGTATTAACAAATTTTAATAATTCCTCATTTTATTAGCTTGATTATGCAGAAGTTCAAAGTCAATGAAATATTTTACTCATTGCAAGGCGAAGGCACGCGCCAGGGAAAGCCGTGTGTGTTTGTTCGTTTGCAGGGGTGTAATCTGCGTTGCACTTGGTGCGATACACCCTATGCCTTGGATTTAAAGCAAGAGCATAAGCTGATGACTACGCAGGAAATAATAGCTGAGATAGAAAAATATAAATGTAACTTCATCGAATTCACAGGTGGGGAGCCGCTCCTTTATTTATATAAGAACTTATCTGAACTGATCTCTACTTTGCTTGCCTGCGACTACACCATAGCCGTGGAAACCAACGGCAGCATAGACTTGGCTTTATTGGACAAGCGAGTGATTAAGATAGTAGATATAAAGTGTCCGGCAAGTGGAGAAGCCGATAGCTTCCTTGTTCAGAATTTGGATTACATCACGGCACGGGACGAGATTAAGTTTGTCGTTGCCAGCCGCGAGGATTTAGAATTTATGCGACAGAAGATCCGCGAGTATCGTCTTCCTATGTTGCCGTGCGAGATATTAGTTTCGGCAGTAACTTCTTCTATTTCTTTAGAGGAGGTAGCAGATTTCATTCTGAAGAATGCTCTTCCGGTTAGGATGCAGCTTCAGATGCACAAGTACATTTGGGACTCTGATAAGAGGGGGGTGTAAACAAAAAAAGCTCGCAAATTTGCGAGCTTTTTTTGAATTAAGAAGGAAGAAGGAAGAATTGTGGTCAGATAATCGCCTTCGGGCGATTATC
>JBHADY010000028.1:0-5667 GCA_041855325.1 Ignavibacteriota bacterium | reverse complement strand
CTTTAGAGATTACTGCTGCTGTTTCTTGTGATACTATCATTACTTACTTTAGGTAATTTGAATAATCTTCCAAATATCGCCTTTCGTTATAGGTTAGTGAGTCCTGTCCGCGGGACGATATCTTGTCTAATATTTGGTTTAATGTGTCTTCGCTCGCTTGGAACTTATAGTACGAAGTGCTGCCGAGTATATCCTCGCTTGTAGATTGATTGTTCCGCATATACTCTCTCGCTGTATTTGCGAATTCATATACGGGTATTTCTTTCTCTTCAGCTTCTTCCAATTCCTTGGCGAAGCGATTAGAGAAGTCATCTTCTTCTTGCAGCTTTTTCTTCCGCCTGATGATTCCAGCTTTAATAAAAGCAAAGGACACCGCAGACACCACTATGCCAAACACAGCTGAATACAGATGCGAATACATCACCTCTGGCGGACTGAGGAATAGCAAATAGCAAGACCAAAGTATCACGACCAAAAGAGCGTGCAATGTGGTGCGGCTTCCCTTCACCTTCAGGAGGCGAAGTCCGGAGAAGTAGCTAAACCCCGCAAAGAGGAAGATAAAGTAAAAGCTGAGAGCGTCTATTCCGCTGAACTTATAAGTGGTGTCCGAGAACAGCATAGAGAATAGCACTCCCTGAAGAGCAAGTATAAGCGAGGAGAGAATAGTTATCTCTCTTATCGCGAAGAAATCCCTTAGCTTAGGGATAATCACTAATGCCACGAAAGCAAATAACACATAAGTGAATACGTTGGATGTAGTCAGAGGAAAGGATAATAGCCTCCACAGCTCCGAACCATAGACTACTTGGCGAGGCACTAACTCAAGCATATCCCCGGCTATGTTATTGCCGAAGAAGCCCAGCGCCGAAAAGAGCAATAGAATAATGAAATTCCTTGCTCTCTGCTTACTCGCTATGTTAACCAAAGTATTCATTATTAGCCAATGTATTTATTTTGCTTATGTATTTTGCCTATGTTATTATATTCTAATAACTTGTGCTATGGCATTAGTGTATATTCACTTTTAGTATTTAAATCTTCCCACGAACTCGTCAATATCTTCGATTTTGAAGTGTTCGTAGAAATCTTCATTCACGGCTACTACTGGAGCGTATCCACAAGCGCCCATGCACTCTACTTCTTCTAACGAGTATTGACCGTCCGGGGTTACTTCGTTATTGCCAATTCCTAATTTTTCTTGGAATTTCTTGTATATTTCTTCGCCACCATTGAGCATACAAGCCACATTTGTGCATACTTGCACGTGGTGCTTGCCCATTGGTTTTTTGAAATACATAGTGTAGAAGTTTGCCACACCCACCACGTGTGCCAATGGCAATTCCAATAAGTACGCACAATAGCGCATTACGTCCATTGATAAATATCCCCATTTCTTTTGTGCCATCCATAATAATGGCATTAAAGCAGCTTGCTTTTCGGGATATTTCGCCTTATATTTTTCTAATTCTTGAAGTTCTTCTGCGTTAAATTCAATTTCCATTATCACATCTAAATTAGTTACAATTCTACAGCATACAAATTAAGGACTTTTTTTTAATTAAACTACATTAAAAGTAAAATATTCTTAAATAATAAGCATTTAATAGCTATATTTGCGTTTTCTGTAGATGAATATCATTTTTCTATGGTATTCTCCCCGATTGACATTATAATTTTCTACGAATTAAATAAGCAAAAGATACAATGAATAATCAAATAGATAACGCTAATAACATAGAGAATAACATCGCCTTTCTCGGAAATGAGTACGAGTTCTTTAACCACGGCTACCACACCGGACAGTACAATATGGACTTCGATATGCAGCGTTTAGAGGACTTCCGCAGCGGGAAAGCCCCAGCTATGTTCCGACTTTATGCATGGAAGCCTTGGGCTGTGTCCCTCGGAGCAAACCAAAAGGAAAGCGACATAGATAGAGAAGCCTGCGAAAAACGCAATATTGAAATAGTACGACGCCCCACTGGCGGACGCGCCGTTCTGCACGCTGAGGAAATCACCTATTCCGTAGTCTGCCCCATTCCCGAAGGTACTTCTCCTCACGACTTATACCGCGATATTCATATCTTCCTCCTCGCCGGACTTAAGAAACTTAATATCCCGCATTTGGACTTCGAAAAGTCCCAACCCGACTTCAATAAGCTGTATAATAAGGAATTCCGTTCTGTTTCCTGCTTCGCAAGCTCTGCCCGCTGGGAAATAGAATCCCAAGGCAAGAAAATGGTAGGCTCGGCTCAGCGCGTGTTCGGCGATACCCTGCTTCAGCACGGCTCTATTCTGCTTAATCGCGGATACGAACAGCTTTGCGACATCAGCGTCCTTAAGAGTGAAGACCAGCGCAACTCCCTGCGTGAATGGACACTCGCACACAGCACTTCCGCAAGCGAAGCCTCAGGTCGCGTAATTACATACGAAGAGGCTGCCGAGGCGATTTTGGGAAATATTTAACTATTCTCAATAAAAACAAAAATTTTTATATCTTATTGCAATATATGTTATTTATCGTCGTCGCTGTATGTGATTATCATAATGAATGATTATTCACGAATAATTTTCTTTCATATTTCAGCGATGCTATATTGGACACCGAATAATCTTCAATATCCTAATCAAAATTAAACAATTTTTTAATAATTTAATAGGAGGATACTCCAATGACAAACAAAAGATTTTCAGCAAAAGTAGTTTTCGCTTCTCTTATTGCTTTCTTTCTACTATTAGCTTATAATGCAAAAGCAGAAACCATACTAAAGGGAAGCTATGAATATATTGATATTAATGGAAAAGTACAAACTGTAACTTGGTTATGGGATTACGATCCAGTTACCAAAAAGAAAACTACTATCTTTACAGATACATTTTTAGGCTCTGATCTACATTTTGAACATGGTTATGTTATACCTTATCCTGCTGGTATGCCTAACCATGGTAAGATGGCATCGCCACTCAAATTAGATAATAGTAGCTTAAATAACCAATTGAATGATGATAGCTTAGATAATCCAGATATTAGAAATGCAGTTTTTAATATGCTGAATAATGCTTCTAACAAATTAGATTTTAAGCAACAATCAGATTTCGCTCTAAAAGTCAAGGCAAATCCTAATGAGATTGAAGCTAACTTAATCTTCAATACAGATAATACTTTAGATAAGTTTGATAACTTCGAACTTAAATGTAGTTTAATTGAAATGAACTCCTTTGCTACGCTAATGAGAGACATACCAATTAATGTGAATGAACCTACGATTATTCCCGTAAATGGTTTATTAAAAGAGGGAATTAGCTATGTGCTTGCAGTATCCAGCCCAGTTGGAATTGAAGCATATACTATTTTTCAAGTATCTACTAACGGAGACCAAATAAAGAAATAATGACAATGATAAATACAGTAATATAGTTATCGCTGTATATAAGAAAGGCGGGATAGTATGATTTAACATTTTACTATTCCGCTTTTCTTTTAAAAAAAAGCATCACCTTATAGTGATGCTTTTATTGTTTCGTAATCCTTCTGACTTATGGGAATAACCGATAGCCTACTCTGCTTTACTAAGCCTATCTCGCAGAGAGTAGGGTGTGCCTTCATCTCGGAAAGGGTAAGAGGCTTTTCATACTTTTCTATGAAGCGGAGACGCACAGCAGACCAAGTATCGCTATTGTCCGTTTGGTCTGTGAATGGCTCGCTGATGACTTCCGCCGCCCCTATGATTGACTTCTCCTCTAGGGAGTGATATATAAAGGCGAAGTCTCCGGGCTGCATTTTGCGAATGTTATTGCGTGCTTGGTAGTTGCGCACGCCGTCCCAATCGGTCTCGCGGTCGTTCATCAAATCATAGATTGAATAGCTCATAGGGTCTGATTTCAGAATCCAATATTGCATAGCTTACCTTTCGGACATAGGGATAAATGGGCGTTCTTCGCACACGTTCTTATATGCCGGACGCATAATGCGCTTGCTGGAGAAGTTAAGCTCTTCGATTCTGTGAGCAGTCCAGCCGACGATACGCGCCATAGCAAATAGAGGAGTAAATACTTCGCTCGGCAGACCAATTGCATCATATACGAAGCCGGAGTAGAAGTCTACGTTAATACAAGTTTGCTTAGCGTTTTCGCCCTTGTAGTCCATAAACACCTTCACTGCGCGTTCTTCGATTAATTCCATAAACTCGAACTCGCGTTCGCGTCCTTTTTCGATAGCTACTTCGCGTGCCATTTTCTTGAGCATTCCGGCTCTTGGGTCGCTGATGGTATACACAGCGTGTCCTATACCATAGATAAGCCCAGTTCTGTCGAATGCTTGTTTATTTAGCATACGCAATAGGTATTCGTCTAATTCTTCGCGGCTCTTCCAGTTGCGAACATTCTTTTTCATATCTTCGAGCATAGCATTCACTTTAATGTTCGCTCCGCCGTGCAGAGGACCTTTTAGCGAGCCGATACCCGCAGCAATTGATGAATAAGTATCTGTCTCTGTGGAGCTTGTTACCCTAACGGAGAAAGTGGAGTTATTACCGCCACCGTGGTCAGCGTGCAGTATAAGCGCCAAGTCGAGTATTCTAACGTCTAATTCGGTGTATCTATCGCGTCCGAGCATCATATAGAGGAAGTTTTCCGCTACGGACATTTCTTCGCGTGGGTGGCGAACGTTCAGTGAGCGGTTCATCTGCGAATGCTTAAGCACTTGGTATGCGTAAGCGATAATAGTCGGGAACTTCGCGATTAAGTTAATAGATTGGCGAATAAGATTATCCTTTGAAATTTCATCTGGGTTTTCGTCATAAGCATATAATTCGAGCACACTACGAGCAAGGATATTCATAATATTCTTTCCGCGAAGTGCGAGAATGCTCATCATAGCTTGGTGCTCGAGAGGCATAGTATTCACCAAAAGAGTGCGGAAAGTGTCCAATTCCTCTTGGTCTGGGAGATTTCCGGAAAGGAGGAGGTAAGCAGTTTCCTCGAAGCCGAGGCGACCATCTTTCTGCATACCTTCTACGAGTTCTTCCACATTAATACCACGATAGAGCAATCTTCCGGGAACGGCTTTTAGTCCATTATCAGTTTTTTCGTATCCGATTACATCACCCACGTGGGTAAGCCCAGCCAGGACGCCAGAGTGATCTTCGTTTCTCAGTCCTCTTTTCACACCGAATTTGCTAAAGAGGCTTTTATCGATTTTACTAGTCTTTTTTATACTTTCAGACAGTTTATATAATAAGTGTTGTGTTTCCATCATCTATAATCCTTGTATTTTTTATATATTATCGCACTTGTAGAATTAAGAATTAAGAATTAAGAATTAAGAAGTAAGAAGTAAGAATTGTGGTTTGGTGAGGGGTAGTTTGTTGTCATTTTGCTACGCAAAATGACAACTGCAAAATATTAAAATCGCTTCGCGATTTTCCTCGGTTACCTATTTCTTTTCATTCTTAATTTTTCTCTGATAGCTTAAAGCTATCAACTTTATACGTTCATATTGTTACTATGTTTCTTTTACTCATATTATCGCTTTTTCTATTTAAAGTTTAATTATCATTTTGCCCAGCAAAATGATTACCAAAATTCTTACTTCTTAATTCAAATTGATAGCTCGCTATCAATTTTTAGGCGCCGGGTCCATCAAGCGAGAAATGTAGCTGAAATCTT
>JBHADY010000027.1:0-11093 GCA_041855325.1 Ignavibacteriota bacterium | reverse complement strand
AGTTATCTACTTTAAGGTCGCAGTATCCATCGTGAATACGTTTATCAATGCGAGTTTCGTCAATTTCCACTGTGATGGACACAGCACCAGCAAACGTAGCAGCGAGAGGCTGAGCGCCACCCATTCCGCCCATACCCCCGGTCAGGAGGAATTTACCGCTTAGGCTACCGCCGAAATATTGACGTGCTACTTCTGCGAAAGTCTCGTAAGTGCCCTGCACAATGCCTTGAGTGCCGATGTAAATCCAAGAACCAGCTGTCATCTGACCATACATAATAAGTCCTAATTCGTCCAAACGACGGAACTCGTCCCAAGTAGCCCATTTTGGCACAAGGTTAGAGTTTGCGATAACTACTTTAGGAGCCATAGTGTGAGTAGGCACGACAGCCACTGGCTTACCAGATTGCACGAGCAATGTTTCGCCTTCGTTCATATTCTTTAAAGAATCAACGATAGCATCGAAGCATTCCCAGTTACGAGCAGCTTTACCGATACCGCCGTAAACTATTAATTTCTCTGGATGTTCAGCATTTTCTGGATCTAAGTTATGATGAATCATACGGTATGCAGCTTCAATTTGCCAATTTTTGCAAGTGAGCTGTGTTCCGCGAATAGCTTTTACTGTACGCATTTTATTCCTTTATAATTTGATTTAGTAATAAAACACAAAATTACGAAATATATAGAATAATACGAAATTATAATGTATTAATTCCTATTATGGTTGATTCTTAAGTATGAATACTGTATCTCGCACCACAGAAGCAGACCCGAAACAGCCAATCGCATTGTTAATAGTGCTTAATCTTTCGTCTAAATTCTTTTGATTATGGTTCTGCAGCATCCACTTCATCATATTCTCATCTAAAGCGAATACGCTAACCGCATGCTTACCGAACCAACGGAATAATGTCCAAATCACCGGCGCATAGTTCGAACGAAGGAACACAGTAGTAACGTATTCGTTAAAGTCCTTCTTGCTATTCTGACCAAGTCTATTAGATATAGTGAATGTACGTCTATTCATCTCGTCAGTTTTCGGATTTAAGTATTTACCATAATGAAGAGTATCTAAACAGCTAACAGTTAAGTAATAGTTAGATGCCATTTCTGCTTTATCCCAAGAGATAAACTCCTTGCTAACTTGCCTTGTGGAGTCCTTAGGGAATTGCAATTCCTTTGGGAACTTCTTATTCCACTTAGTTTGAGCTGGTGTCATTGTTTTTCCAGTGATAATAGTGCCATCAGGCATTTTTATGTTAATGGAATATTCAGTATTTGGCTTTACTTTATACTCTCTATCAGCATAGTAATAGCCGGCATTATTTTCATTATCGTATTGAAGATCGAAAGTCTGTCCGTCTCCGACGATTTGCACAGTGGCATTCTTCACATCATAATCATCGAAGTTGAAGCTGGTGTAAAGAGGCTGAGTCTTCATCACTCTGATGTTTTCAATATTTTGATTTACAATTAAGTAAGCTTCTACTATAGTTTCGGGTTTATAATCAGCTAAGTCATTTTCCACGCAGGAAGTCAGCCCCAGCCCGAATAATATCACTACTGATAATAATATTCTCTTTAATTTGTTTATCTTTTTCATATCTACCTCTTAGAATCTAACTTCGATTGATATTGATGGCAAAATAGGCAGGAGCAATACATCGCGGATGGCAGCTCCATCTTTCATATTTTCATCTACTGAATAGTTTCTGAACCAAATGTCGCGACGATTATACACATTGTAAATGTCTAAACTTGTGCGAGCGTTCAGTCCGAAGAACTTATGATTATAGCCTACGTTTAAGTTAAGTTGGTGAGAGTTCGGTAATCTGAGAGCATATAATGCAGATGGACGCAATTTAACGTGTCCGCTAAGTTCGCTCGGACCTTTAGTGATGAAGCGAGAAGTTCCGCCTGTGTATGATTGTCCGCTTTGAAATGTGAAGTTAGCACCGAAATCCCAGCTTTTGTTTAGAGTATATTGCACTACGAGCTTTAAGTCGTGAGTTCTGTCATATTTCGGACGGAATGGCTCGCCATCGTTTAAGTTAGGGAAAGTAAGGTTCACTCTTCCGTAAGCATAGCCTATCCAACCAGTGAAGCTACCCACTTGCTTTTGGAAGAAGATTTCCATACCGTAAGCGTGTCCGCCACCGAATTCGAATACGTCTTTTACTCTGTTACCTCTATCGTTAGATGTATTTAAAATACCTATGTTGTCCATAGTCTTATAATACAAGTCTGCAGAGAAATTGAAGAAGTCGAATAATGGTGTTTCCAAAGATAAGATATAGTGTTGAGAATACTGAGGAGTAGAAGTGGAATCAGTAGGCAGCCAAGTATCAAAGAATGATAAATCTTGAAGAGCAGCAAGTCTTAGCGACTGATGGAAAATACCCCAAGAAGCCTTTAGGTAAGTGTCTTCGCCTAATTGATAGCGCACAGCAAAACGAGGATCCATTAATACTTTATCGGATTGCATCCAATAGTAGGCTCTTAATCCTGCTTGCACTGAAAGTAGAGCAGTTGCTTGCCAATTAATATGCGCGAAAGCAGATTCATTAACTTCGTACATATCAATATCAGTCTTGCCCATATTATTGCCATTGCCCATAGGCGTAGTGCCTTCGCCACTAACAGATTCATTGAATGTGAAGTGATAGAAGTTCAATTCATTGCCGAAGATAACTGTTAAATCATCACCTATGAACCACTCGAAGTTAATCTTATTGGAGCAGTCTTTGATTCTATTAGTAATTTCCACAATGTATCCGGATTGATCCACAGCTAAAGTATTATCATAATCACTGTAGGAGATAAGTACATTACTGAAGAAGTTCTTGCCCCAGATTTTATTCCATCTCGCAGAGAGCAATCTATTGCTTAAGCCCATATCGAAACCGAGACCAAGATTAGAGAAGCCTAAATTATCTTTGCTAAGGAAACCGCTTACGAATATCTTATCGTCGTCGCCTATATCTTGGCTAATCTTTGCATTAATATCATAGAATCCAAAGTTAGGCATAGGGCTGGTGGGGTCTTCCTTCATTAGCTTCTTCACTAAGTCGAAGTAGCTTGTTCTTCCGCTCACCATAAAAGAGCCATTGAATAATGGACCTTGCAAGAAAAGGCGTGAGGAAAGAATACCGAGAGACGCTAAGCCTTCTACTTTGCTTCTATTTCCATCTTTCTGAGTTAGGTTCAGCACTGCGGAAAGTCTATTGCCATATTGAGCAGGGTATGCACCTTTAATTAGCTCTACGTCTTTCACTGCATCTGTATTAAATGTGGAGATAAAGCCAAATAAATGGCTTGGGTTATAAACTGTAGCACCATCAAGGAGGACTAAGTTCTGGTCTGGTGAGCCACCACGAATGAATAGCCCACTGGAGATTTGCGAAGAAGTAAGCACTCCGGGAAGAAGTTGCAAACTGCGGAATACGTCCGATTCTCCGCCAATTTTTATATCCTTGATAGTCTGCATCGGAACGTTTATCTTACTAATTGAGATTTCCCTCTTGTCTTCCACTCTTTCAGCAGTAACGATTACCTCATCTGCGAGAGTGGAGGAAACTTCCATTTCCAAGTTCAATCTCAATGTTTCATTCTTTTTCAGTGTTATGGATTTGCTAATATCGCTATAACCTACATATGAAACATTCAGCGTATATGTGCCGGGCTTTAGCTTGCTAATAGAGTAGAAACCACTCTTATTAGTAACTGCCCCTCTTTTTGTTCCGGAGATTTGCACAACAGCTCCGATCAATGTTTCTCCATTTGCTTTATCTTTGATTAAGCCATTCACAGCGGCATTGGCACTTGCATCTTGAGCAAATGCCTCAAAGGAGAGGAAGGCACTAAGCAGCAGGAGAAGCAGACTTAGTTTTATCAATTTGTACATTTTGATTAATATATATGTAAATTTATAATTATGATTATCTCAGATATGAATGATTATATGTAGTATAGTATCATCGTGCATTATACATCTTGAAAATACGGTTTAAAGATGTAATAGTTACAAAATTATACTATTTTCGCATAATAACCTATATATTTTTTCTCGCAAGCGAAAAAATATAGTTTACAGCGTTCTAAGTACTTTAGAATTAGAGGTGTTATCTATTTCTTTAATTCAGGTTTTAAGTACTTGCCGGTTAGGCTTTTCTTGTTTTTTACGATATCTTCAGGTGTGCCAATGGCAATTATCTCGCCTCCGCCGGCACCGCCTTCGGGTCCGAGGTCGATAATCCAATCCGCACATTTGATCACATCCATATTATGCTCTATTACGACTATGGTAGAGCCTTTATCTGCGAGTTTATTCAGCATTTTTAGGAGAATCTTTATGTCTTCGAAGTGCAAGCCAGTGGTGGGTTCGTCCAGTAGGTATATAGTATTGCCTGTGTTTATTTTCGCGAGTTCGGTTGCGAGTTTCACTCTTTGTGCTTCTCCTCCGGAGAGGGTAGGCGCCTGCTGACCGAGCTTAATATAGCCCAGTCCTACGTCCAAGAGTGCATCTATTTTCCTCTTGATTTTCGGAATTTCAGAGAAGAAGGAAGAAGCCTCTTCCACGGTCATTTCCAGCACATCGGCTATGGACTTGCCCTTATACTTCACGGAGAGAGTTTCTTCGTTATAGTGCTTCCCGTTGCAAACGTCGCACTTCACGTACACGTCCGCAAGGAAGTTCATCTCTATTTTCTTAATGCCTCCGCCTTCGCATTCTTCGCAGCGACCGCCCTTTACGTTGAAGGAGAAGCGACCAGATTTATATCCACGAACCTTTGATTCCGGCAGCATAGCATAAAAATCACGAATTTGAGTGAATACCCCAGTATAAGTTACTGGATTAGACCTCGGCGTTCTGCCTATAGGCGATTGATCTATCTCTATCACCTTATCCATATGCTCTAAGCCTTCCACTCTATCATACTTCAGCGGATAAACAGCCGACTTATAAAAATGCTGAGACAAAATAGGATACAGAGTATCATTAATCAGCGAAGACTTGCCCGAGCCGGACTTACCCGTAATGCAAATAAACTTACCCAATGGGATATGCAAATCCACATTCTTCAGGTTATTGCCCTTAGCACCATACACACTGAGGAACTTGCCATTGCCCTCGCGCCTTTCGTTTGAGTATTCAATTTCCTTCTCTCCCAGCAAGTACTGAGCTGTCAATGACTTATCAATCACCTTGCGGGGGAGCTTCGCCAAATCTTTTATAGGCGTATTGAGTATTAGCTCGCCACCATTTACCCCAGCACGCGGACCAAGATCTATGATGACATCGGCTTCCTCCATAGTGGTTTTGTCGTGTTCCACTATGATAACGCTATTGCCAAGGTCGCGCAGAGACTTCAGCGAGTTAATCAGTCTTTCGTTGTCCTCTTGGTGCAAGCCTATGCTCGGCTCGTCCAATACATACATAATACCGCCAAGCTCTGTGCCTATCTGCGAAGCCAAGCGAATTCGCTGAGATTCCCCACCCGATAGCGTGCGTATGCTTCTATTCAGCGTAAGATATGATAATCCCACATTCTGCAGGAAGCTCGTTCTATCCACTATCTCTTTAATTAT
Source organism: Ignavibacteriota bacterium (assembly GCA_041855325.1). Classification (GTDB taxonomy): domain Bacteria; phylum Bacteroidota; class Ignavibacteria; order Kapaibacteriales; family UBA2268; genus CALLXS01. The sequence continues at coordinate 5,504 of JBHADY010000027.1, read as the reverse complement.
AGTATCTGCGATAATATTCTGCCTATCGTTTAAATGCTTAGGCAATTGCTTATATAGCTTATTAAGTTCATCTATATCAAGATTAACATCATCGCCTATTGAACGACCATTTATCAGTATCTTTAAGCTGGAAGTCTTCAGCCTTCCGCCACCACATTCTGGGCAGGTATATGAAGACATATACTGCTCGTAAGTATTACTAATATAAGAAGATGAAGTATTCTCGAAGTGATGCCTCAAAGTAGGCAATACCCCAAGGAACTTCTGTGTATAATACACATTCTTTTGTGTGCTTAGCTTATGCGACACCTTGATTAAATCGGACTTATCGCCCCCATAGAGCAGTTTATGCAGCTTTTCTTCGTTTATATCTTTAATCGGAATGGTGATGTCTATTTCATTCGCCTTTGCAAAGGCACGCACCTGCTCCCACATCCAAATATCGCGTTCCTTGCCCAGTGGAGCGATGCCACCATCGGCTATGGAAAGCTCTTGGTCAGGGATTACATAATTCAAATCGAAGTCAGTTATCTCGCCTAAGCCGCCGCAAGTAGGGCAGGCTCCGTATGGGGAGTTAAAGGAGAAGTCATTCGGAGCGGGAGCATCATACGATGCACCACACTTAGGGCAGGAGTGCGCCGTGCTATAGAGCACTTCCTTTAGTTCGCCGTCGTCTTCCTCCACGAGTATAAGCACGCTGCCCTCACTCTTATTTATCGACAGTTCTATTCCCTCGTTTATTCTTGCTTCTTCGGATTTAGCTACTTTGCATCTATCGACTACCAGCTCTATATTATGTATTTTATAGCGATTAACCTGCATTCCCTCTTCCAGTGGAAGGATTTCCCCATCTACGCGCACTTTCGTGAAGCCGGTTTTCATCATTTGGTCGAAGAGCTCGCGGTAATGTCCTTTGCGCCCTTTCACCACCTGAGCGAGTATGATTATCTTCTTTCCGTCAAATTTGGTTAGAATTTCATCTATAATCTGCTCAAGTGCTTTGTGTTCCACGGGGATGTCGCAATGCACACAATACTGCACACCTATTTTTGCATACAGAAGACGCAGGTAATCGTATATTTCGGTTACCGTGCCGACTGTGGAGCGTGGATTATGGGTAATGGATTTCTGCTCAATAGATATAGCGGGAGATAGCCCTTCGATGAGGTCGACATCGGGCTTTTTGAGCATTCCAAGGAATTGGCGAGCATAAGCAGAGAGGCATTCGACGTAACGGCGCTGTCCTTCGGAATATAGCGTGTCGAACGCGAGGCTGGATTTTCCCGAGCCAGAAAGCCCGGTAATCACCACGAGTTTATTCCGCGGAAACGAGAGATCAATATTCTTAAGATTATGTTCCCTCGCCCCGCGTATTATTATATTTTCGTCTATTTCACTGTTTATTTTGCTTTTCTTTAGCTTCGCCATAATGATTTACTTAGCCGTTCTTAATGAAGCTACTTCGCCATTTCTTTTTGTGATAATTTGCAAAATAGCAAGATATATAGACGTTATAATCCACCTTTTCGTTTCGGGAAAATACGGGAAAAATCAAGAAGCTAATTACTTAGCTTTCTTGAAAACATAAATCAGAGTCCAACCCTTCTTATAGTTCTTAGATATTAGATAGAAGAACCACTTAAAGAAGTTAGCAAATAGCACTGGTAGCTTAAACTCTGAGAAGTCAAACAGAGGAATAAATCCACTTTCCTTCACCTCTACTACTTCCCAACCAGTGTTCTTTGCGACAGTCTCAATTTCGTGGAAAGTCAGAGGGTTAATATGCCCGTAAGATAAGTCATAAGGCATAAATTGATGGAAATACCCAGATCGCAAGAAGTATATCCTCGACCAGTAAGAAGTAACATTAGGTGTGGACATAAAGAATATACCATCATCTACTGTCATCTCTTTTGCCTCGCGGAATAGATTCCACACGTTTTCTATATGCTCGGCAACTTCTAAACATACTACGGAATCATACTTTTCGCTTATTGACTCCGGAAGTGGCTTATTTATATCTAATTTACGGAAAGGCACGTCTTTCGCCTTCCACTTTACTTCATCAATATCTAATGCTGTTACTTGATAGGAGTTATCTAATAATCTTTGGGAAAAAGCGCCTTCGCCGGCACCAACATCTAAAACAGTTTTCCCCTTAGATAAGTACTTATTAACAAGGCTTATTACATTTTGATGCAAATCGGGGTATGCGTGCATTTTAATGCCTTTATAGTACTCGTCTTTCTTTTTTGTTGTGGCGATAAACCAGTTTCTCATTATTTTAGCTTATTTATTTATAAAGTTGTATGCAAAATTATTAAAATATTGCTTTTTAACAAAATTTTTGTTATTTTACTTTTTTTGAGAGTGAAAATATTTAAGGAAACATTATGAAAAAGACACTTATTTTTTTATTGCTTTTCTGTTGCTTTGTATTTAATGCAAATGCAAGCTATAAAGATCAACTGCGAGCCCACTGGGACTTCGAAACAGTAGAATCTGGTATCCTATTAGATATGTCAGGAAATAGCGAAAACGGAGAAATCGTCGGAGACCCGGAAATAGTCCCAGGTGTAGTCGGTAAATGTATGCGATTTAGCGGTAATGACTACATAAAGCTGTTTAACCAATTGTTCTTTGATGGAGAATGCAACATCACCGTAACTTGCTGGTTCAAGTACGAAACAGATCCGAAAGCCACACGCCAACTCTTCTGTATCAGTGGAGATGAGCCTAACTTCGACCCAATGACATTCCAATTCTCATACGGAAAACCATCTGACTTCTCATTCGAGGATTGCAAAATCGGATACAAAGCCATTCGCGCCCAAAAAACGAACTTCCCAATGGAATTTCAAAGAGATAAATGGTATTTCCTAACCGTGGTACTATGCTTTGATGGCTCTATCTCCAATCTCAAAATATACATAGACGGCAAGCTAATGGAAGATGTAACCACTCTTTCGCACATGACAGAATACTCTCCACTTCCAGCTGGAAAGCTCTGCCCCACATTCCACAAACCAATGGATGCTACCATAGGTGCATTAATTAACTATCCCGCGTGGAACTGGATAGGCTGCATAGACGAAATGAAGTTCTTCACTACTTGTTTATCGGAAAATGAGATAAAAAATGAGATGGACCAAGATACTCTCCCGTGCATAGAAAGCATTGATCTATTCGCAAACTCCAAAGCTAATGGAGAAACTAAGATTTTCAAAAAACACACTATCCTGACAGAATGGAAGTCATACTCAAAGGGAACACTATGGTACAAGAACCCAATAGATGTGTCCGAAGGCTTCGAAACTCAGTTCATCTTTAAGATATGCGATGGCACCGCTCACCCAGATGGAAGAGATGACGGCGGATATCCCGGAAATGATGGCTTCGCTTTTGTTCTGCAGAGTCAAGGCACAGATGCTGTGGGCGAAGGTGGTGGAGACTTATGCTATACCGGTTTAGTTAATGGCTTCGCTGTGGAGTTCGACACTTATATGAATACTAATGAGAAAAATAAGGATTATAGAGACCCTTCTCCTCAGCACATAGCAATTAAATATGGAAGAAACAGGAAAATCAGTGCTGAACACAAGGAAGATAACACAATCACACATCGAAACTATGATATGCACTCCGACTGCACTCCATACTTATGTAAGATTAAGTATTCAAAGGAGAATAAGCGATTCCAAGTTTTTGTAAGCAAGACAAAAAGCTTTCCATCTGAGCCACTTATTGATGTAACTAATTTCGATATTAACAAGTATTATGATGCTTCCAAGCCTACGTTTATTGGCTTCACTGCAGCAACAGGGCTTTCTTATGAATATCACGAAATTCACGACTGGAGGCTGTGCCTCGGCTCCTCACTTCCCAAACCCGATTGCGACTCCTCTTATTTCAAATATCAATCATTCGAGAATACTGGCAGACTTAAAATGCTCGGCTCTGCTAAGCAGATAGATAATAAAATACGCCTAACTCCGAGCAAGCAATATGAAAAAGGTGCTGTCTTTAGAGATGTACCAGTACCACTGGCAGAGGAATGGGATTGCACCTTCTCCTTCTCTATGGACGATCCATACAAAGGCAAGGCACCCGATAACTCCCTCCCCGGAGCTGATGGCATCTCTCTCATAATACATAATGACCCACGCGAAGTTGAAGCAATTGGTAACACTGGAATGGGCATAGCATACTCTGGAATTGAGAATGCGATAGCCATAGAAATTGACTTATTCAATAATGATAAGTATCAAATCGAGGATATGAAAGATCCGAATGGCAATCACATTGCCCTGATGGTCAATAAAGATAAAGGGAAGCTCTCGGCTGTGCATAACGATGAAAACCCAAGTTTTGTGAATAAAGACATATTCAAACTCGTATCCGACGGCACAAAGTACTACGCAAAAGCATATTACAACCACAATCAAAGAATACTACGCGTATGGCTAAGCAAAGATGAGAATAATTACGGCGACCCTGTGCTGGACATCAGCAATTTCAATATTCAAGATTACATTAACTTCAAAGAAAATGGAAAAGCATACATAGGCATAGGCGCAGCAACTGGTGATGCGAATCAAACCCACTACTTGCACAGCTGGAGCTTATGTCCGAAAACGCAAAATGGAAATATCGTTACCTCGGTTGATGAAGATGATGATATTCCGCTCATTAGTCCGAACCCTGCAAGCAATATGCTCAATTTGCGTCTCCCAGCTGGCGTATATAGCGGAACTATAATGATTTACGGCTATATGGGCAATATGCTAATTAGCGAATACACAAGAAGTCCGAAGAATGCAATTGACATCTCTCACTTGCCGATTGGCGTGTACTTCGTTAAGGTCTTCGCCGAAGGCAAGGTGTATGATTTAGGAAAGTTTATTAAGCAGTAATTACTATGCAAAGTATATAAAAAAAAAATCGCCTCTCGGGGCGATTTTTTTTTGTTCTTACTTGGACATTCTATAAATGCCTCTTTCCGACTTATTGATGAAATCTATACATCTCTGCACCTCGGCAATAGGCTCTGGGTGCTTAGATAGATATTCGTTTATTCCGTCGCTATTGTTCAGTCCGGAGCGGAATATAATCTTATAGAATTCATCTATTGCAGAAATCACTTGGTTCGATAAGCCATTGCGACGCAAGCCAATGATGTTAATTCCATCTACTTTCGGAGGGTTCTCTCCGACCATAGCATAAGGGAGTACGTCTTTAACGGCTTTCACAGCTGCGCCTATCATAGCATACGCACCGATGCGCACGAATTGATGAATCGCAGCTATTCCACCTATGATGGCATACTCATCTACTTCCACGTGTCCGGCAAGTTGCACGGAGTTCGTGATGCGCACGTTATTGCCGATTTTGCAATCGTGAGCTATGTGCGAGTATGTCATAATCAAGCAATTATCACCCACTTCAGTTTTATAAGTGGCACTGGTGGCACGGTTTATTGTAGCGAACTCGCGCACAGTGGTATT
>JBHADY010000026.1:0-5713 GCA_041855325.1 Ignavibacteriota bacterium | reverse complement strand
GCGTGTGTATATTCCGTATATGTGCCAGCACTGCGAGAACGCCCCTTGCGAAGCTGCCTGCCCGGTTAATGCCACTGTGCATAGTCCGGAAGGACTAAACGAAATGGTCTATAATCGATGTGTGGGAACGCGCTATTGTATGGCTGCTTGCCAGTATCGCGTGCGACGATTTAATTACCGCAACTACTGGGAAGCCACCGACGAAAGAGAACGCGCCAGACTGAACCCTCGAGTAACTGTTCGCACCCGTGGCGTTGTCGAAAAGTGCTCTCTTTGCGTGCAAAAGATAAATGAATACGAGGCGATGAGCGAGAATGAGCAAAAAAAACGAAAATTGCACACTGCTTGCTCGGAAATATGCCCATTAAAAGCAATAAAATTAGTAGATTTGAATTCCGAAGAATTTTACAATTTAAAGCAGGGCAAATCACATAATTTATACCGGATAATCGTTAATTCAAATACAAAACCCTCAATATATTACATACTATAATGCAAGAAAGAATAAAGTTACTAATCGATAAATCAATCGGCATAATCAACGGAAAGACTACGGATTCATTCCGCTTGATGATGATTGTATTCGCTTTTATGTTCTTGCAGGGAGTGGTTACAATTGGCATTACGCTTTACGAGGGCTTGGAGCTGTGGGGAATAGACAACCAAACTGCTTGGGGCGTTACCATAGCTAACTTTGTATTTTGGATAGGCTTAGCGCACTCTGGCACACTTATTTCGGCTGTGCTTCTGCTCTTTAAACAGGGCTGGAGACGCGAGATAAACCGCGCTGCCGAGGCGATGACGCTCATTGCCATTGTCTGTTCGGGGATATTCCTGCTGGTGCATACTGGGCGTCCGTGGCTCAGCTGGCTGTGGATTATCCCATATCCTAATCAATTCGACCTCTGGGTGAACTTCAAATCGCCGCTGTTTTGGGATTTCATTGCTATAGTTACATACTTAGTAGTATCCTTTATTTTCTGGTACTTAGGTCTAATACCCGATATAGCTTATTACCAGAATAAAGTGAGTGGAAATCTGAAGAATAAGCTATATTCCTTTCTTAGCTTGGGGTGGAGCGGAAGTCGCTCGCAGTGGGCTTCTTTCTTTGCCTTATACACGATAATAGCCGGTTTAGCCACAGCTTTGGTGATTTCCGTGCATTCCGTGATAGCAATGGACTTCTCGCTTACGGCGCTATCGGGTTGGCACTCGACCATATTCCCGCCTTACTTCGTGATAGGCGCGATATTCTCCGGCTTGGCTATGCTAGTTCTTCTGCTGTATATACTTAGGCGTGCATTCGCTTTGGAGGATTACATAACTGACGATCATTTCGATAAACTTAATAAACTGGTATATCTATTTTCTTGGTTAGTCTTCTTCTCGTATTTCATCGAGATTTTCGGCACTTTGTTCAATGAGAACATATTCGAAGAGGACTTACTAACATTAAAGATTAACTCGCCTACTTTTTGGCTGATGCTCATCTTTAATTGCTTATTGCCTAACCTCTATATGCTAAAGGTAAATAGACGCAATCCACGCTTTTATATGGTGATTTCATCTCTCATACTTCTTGGTATGTGGTTAGAGCGCTTCATCATAGTGATTTACTCGCAGAACACGGGTATTTTCGCCGAGAGCCATCTGCGCTATGCTCCGAGTATGGTAGAGCTAAGTATATTCGTGGGTAGTTTCGGTTTCTTTGCTTTGCTGTATATGGGGTTTATCAAGTTGTTTCCAATTATTCCGCTGTGGGAGGTAGCCAAAGATGACGAAGAATAATTATGAAATCATCTGCAAGAACGATGACTACGAAAAGATAATCAGTATATTGAGTTATCTGCGTATTCAGTACTCCGATGAGACTGCTATATTCACTCCGCCAGCGAGCTTGAATAATGATGCTGCAAGGCGGAAGTTCGGTCTTATCGGCATTGCTCTTGCCATTATAGCTGTGTATTTATCAGTGATGTTCCTCTTCTGGACGCAAAGGGTGAGTTATCCTATTAACGTGGGCGGAAAGGAACTTTTCGACTTTATTTATTCTGTTCCGGTGATTTTCGAGGTAGTGGTATTATTCGTGGTGGTGGGGTCTTTCCTTGCCTTCATATTTAGCAATGGCATTTTTAGATTCAAGGACACACACACCGACAAACAGACTATATATATTGAGAATATATTTCACATTAACTTGATTAAAGATAAATTAAAAGAATTTGATATAGAACTCAATAAAATTGCGTAAATTAGTAAAATATATATTGCTTGGCGTGCTTTGGCTGCTGCCGATAAGCGCAGGGATATTCACTCTACTTCTGAGAGCGGACAAGCTAAAGTGGGTGAATAAAAATCAGCCAATTGAGATTATCGCGGATATGGATAATGGCGTGAACCTCGATGCGCAAAGCAAGAATGTATTCTTTAAACATAAATCTTGGGAAAGATTGAAGCCGGAGAATGCTGTTCCCGTTAGCGGGGACATTTATCGCATAGAGCAGAATGATATTGAAGGCTCAGCGGCGAATGGCGATAACCCATTGGAAGATAGTGAGTTGCTGCGTAAGTATGGAAAGCACCTATTTGAGACTCATTGCGCTGTGTGCCATAACCATAACCTTGATGGAATGGGCAGCATACTTACAAAAGTGAAGCTAAAGGAAGACGAAGACCCATTCCCATTCCCGCAAGATATCAGGGAAAAGGGAAAGGACGTGCTTCCGGATAGTCGCATATTTCATATACTCTGCGCCGGACAAAACCTGATGATGCCCGTGAGCAATAAGCTGAGCGACAATGATAAATGGGCGATTATCCTATACATTAGAGTATTGCAAGATGCTTACAAGAACAATAAGACAAGAGAATAGAATATCTAAAATAGAAAATCATAATGCAAAATAAAGTACTTAATATAGTTTTCCTATTACTGCTGGCGGGTTTATATCTCATTAACCCCGGACGCTTTAATATTAACCTCATTCTGAATCACACGATACTATTCGGAATGCTTTACGTCTCTGTGATATATTATTTACTGCAGGAAAGCCTGAACTCACGCATTTCCTTCCAGCTTAAGCGCTATATGATATCGCTATTTGATATGCGTTATTTCTTCTTGCTTTACTTTGTGATAAACCTTGTATTTTCAGGTAGATACATAGCGTTTTATGGGGCTTCGTACTTTAATCAATTCACGATAGACTGGTTCAGCGAGTACTTTTATTATTCACGGCAATTCTTATACTTTATACTTGTGATAAGTAGCTTATTATATATTAAGTTAAAGCGATCGCCAGAGGTACTATTTAATTACCTATTACTATTTTTTCTATCATTCCTATTTATACTCTATTCGTATGACCTGCTGGCTTATGTTCAGGACATCACGATACGCGAGTTTTGGCAAAGCACTATATGGGTATTCTATCTTTTCGTCAGCTTGCTAACATTGTTATACTCAGTGCTGTTGCTGACGAGCTACTTCCTAAAAAGCGACAACTCCGATGGCTATATCACTAATTTAGCTACTCAGCTTTTTGGCTTTAACATATTCTGGTCGTACTTATTCTTCTGCCAGATTATTATCGTTTATTATGCGAATATCCCTTCGGAATCCTTCCTCTTCAATATACGATTCACCCCGCCGTGGCTGCTGTATCAGGGATTAGTAATGTTCTTGCACTTGCTTATTCCGTCTTTATTCCTATTTACTAAGAAATCGAAGAAGTCGAAGGGGAATATACTAATTGCAAGCTATTCAACTATAATGGCTGTGGCATTAGATTTGATGTGCTATTTCATTCCTGCATATTCGATTAATGGCATTAGCATATTCGAATATACTTTCTTTATTTTCTCTTTTGGTGGCTTTTTGATAATCTATCTTAAGAAGCTATCTAACTATAAGAAAGTACAAGTAATTACTGATGAATTAAATAATAACATAAACTCCGATGAAGAAAATTAATAATTTAGCAAGTATAGGGGGACGCTTCCTTATCGTGAAGATATTTAAGGAATTGCGTTTCGATAAGCAAGTTAGTTCTATCTCTGCCTTATTTACACTCTGGAAACTATGCACTTACGAGAAGGAGCTATTTCGCTATTCCAGCCAAGAGGTCGCAGTGCTGCGTCCATTGGGCTTTTTCAAAGGGACGGGACTTTGGCTGGAGGAGATAGTTAATCGCTTTTATTACTCATCGATAAACTCTTTCGTATATCTCGGTGCGGCAGTGCTTTTGGTATTGGTCGGTATTCGTCGCTTCAGCGATTATATTGATGATAATGTGGTTATCGCCGGAGTGATATTTGAATCGCTTATGCTTATTATGCTCTTCACTGTGATGTATCACACTCCTATGGAGTTAGTCGATAACCCCGATAGCGAGGACAGTAGTCAGGAGTCTTTAGAGGAGTTACTGCTTGAAGTGGGCGAGATAAGCACAGATTTTGCCACTGTATCGGTTAGCTTTGAACGCTTAAATGATAGCTTCCAGAAGCTCGTAACGCTACAGCAGGAGCTTATCGCTAAGATAGACGAGAATACTAAGCTTAATCTGCAGGCAGTGAACCCGAACCCACAAATGCTCGAGATTATGGCGAAAACCAACGAAAACCTACTGCAGTTCAATAGCAATATCCAAGAGCTTAACCAAAGCATAGAAAAGGTGAAAGCAGAGGAAATTGAATTAGCCGTGAAGAATGAGCTGAACAAAATAATAAATAAAATCTCCAGCAATTCAAGCATATAAGAGTAGAAATGCAGAAAGATAATAAGCAAACACTAAATGGTCGCCGCGGGGTAGAGATATACTTTATCCTATACTTGGCTGCTCTCCTGTTCCTTCTGCCAGATAGAAGCAAGGACAAGGAGCAAGTTGCTGCCGAGGGCAAGGACAAAGAGATGGAGTTCTCCATTTATCCCGAAAAGACTAATCTAAATGCGCAGTTCTATATTGATGCAGAGGGCGTGCGCATACTGCAATTGGACTCTTTAAATCACATTTATGCGAATGCAAATTACGAGAATTTATCTTTTCAATATACTATAATTGATCCGCTTACTAACCAAACTATGGAGCTTAGCGAAGGGCAAAATGGCGAGCTGTATAGAGTGGAAACAGACGCTAAGCACTCCAGTTCTAAGTTCTATTGGCAGCCGAGCAATACCACAGAGAATAATCAATCATACATAGTAGCGGTGAATGCTATTCATCGTCCTAAGTCTTATGAAAATAAGGTATATAAAGCTAAGACGCAATTCACTCTGAATATAATATTTAAGAATAAACCAGAGGTCGAAAGCGACCCAACTATAGATAATATCACGCTGAATGAGAATATCAATCGCATATTGGATTCCCTGCGGGATAGCAAGCCGAGCCAAGTGATTAACTCTGGAGAGTTCGAGCTTGTTTGCGAACGCAGTTTAATTAATATGCCGGCTATGCAAAAGTGGACGAATACAGTTAACTTCTATAATATCAATATATTTAGAGACTTAAAATCTAAGCCACATATACAAATCAGTGGTTCTGCAGGCGATAGGTATAAGATGATAAGCTCTGATATTCAGGATAATAAGATAGTATTCAGCGGGATTATCCCGAATAGCGGGAATATACGCGTGAAGGTGTCCGCAGAGCGCAAGAGCGACGGAAGCATAAAGACTACGACTTTCACGGTGAAGTCCCTGCCTATAGAAGAT
>JBHADY010000025.1:0-2685 GCA_041855325.1 Ignavibacteriota bacterium | reverse complement strand
TATACAATAAGCTATTAGAGCTATTTGATAAGTTCTTGCTGGGACTAAGCATAATCAAGAAGCCAAAGGAATACATTTCCTTGGTTATTGAATCCATATCTATTTGGATACTCTATGCCCTGCCTATGTACTTTATGTTCTTCTCGTTCAGTTTCCAAGCTACATTAGGTCTTGGCTTCGATGATGCAGTGCTATTATTAGTTGTTTCCGGTGTGATTAGCACATTTGCTCCAACTCCGGGAGCTTTGGGAGTATATCACGTAATCATACAAGGCACTTTGGTTACTCTGTATAATATATCACCTGCAGATGCCCTTGCCTATGCAACTTTAACCCACGCCATTAACTATTTAATTCAAATAGGACTTGGCGGTTGGTATTTTATAAAAGAAAATTCTTTCTCTTCAGCAAAACTAAATAGAAAATCAACGTAAACAGAATATACAAATTAGCATATTATTCATTAACTAACTGATAAATTTTAAACTTATGGCAATGTCAGATTTCGCTCACTGGGCTGAGTTTATTGTGCTTATTATCGTCCTCTTGCTGGTCGATCTATTAGTATTCAATAAAAAAGCCCACGAAGTAACATTAAAGGAATCCCTTGGCTGGACGGCATTTTGGATTCTTATCTCGGTAGTATTCGGTGGATTAGTTTACTACTGGTATGGCTATACATTGGCTATGGAATATTTCGCTGCATATTTAGTCGAGAAGTCCCTAAGTATGGACAATCTCTTCGTCTTCCTTATGATATTCTCCTACTTTAAGGTTGATCCTAAGTATCAGCACGGAGTACTATTCTGGGGTATCATCGGTGCAATCATCTTGCGCTTTATATTCATATTCCTCGGAATAGCCCTAATCAGCAAATTCGAATGGGTATTATATATATTCGGTGGTATTCTCCTCTACTCCGCAGCTAAAATGCTTAAGGAAGAAGACAAAGAGCTTCACCCCGAGGACAACCCGGTAATCAAGGCGTTTAAGAAAATAATGCCAGTAACTAAGGATTATCACGGTGGCAAGTTCTTCGTTCACGAAGCCGGCAAAAGAATGGCAACTCCCCTTTTCATCGTCCTTCTTATGATTGAAACTTCGGACGTAATTTTCGCTGTGGATTCTATCCCTGCTATATTTGGTATTTCGCACGATACATTCGTAGTATTCACTTCGAATATTATGGCTATCTTGGGTCTTAGAGCGCTTTACTTTGCACTTTCCGCAATTATGAAGTATTTCCGCTATTTGAATTACGGATTAGCTTTAATCCTTGCATTCGTCGGTGTGAAGATGATACTCGCTACCGCAGGAATAGTCCATATACCAGTTACTTTATCATTAATTATTATCTTCTCTACTATGGCTGTTTCTATGCTTCTTTCTGTTATGATAAAGCCAAAGGAGGAAGAAAATAAGCAGATCGAAGCTAATTAATTAGAATTATATAAATTATGCAAAAGAGGTAGAAGTATGTATTCTGCCTCTTTTTTTATACTTTTGTGTTTGTTAATTATCAGATAATTCCGTATATTTGCTGGCGAAAAAATGCAATTAACTATCTTTCATACATTTTAAAGGAATAACTATGAAGAAGCTCTTCTTATTTGTAGTGCTATTATTAGCAACAATTTATCATTCATCATCCCAGGTTGATATGAGTCGGAAGATAGTATTAACTACTTCCAGCGGAGCTACATTAGACCTTCGTTTCAGAGCAGCCGCGAATATGACTCCTATCAAATTACAAAATCAATATGATCGACCAGTTGAGTTAAATGTAGGTTCATCTTGGAGTGAGCCTTATACTATTTCAGCTGGAAATGGAAATCAAGTTACCATATATGGTAATATTGATGGTTTGGATTGCACGGGTAACTCCGATTATCCTGAATTTGGTGTACAAGCTATTGATATTCAAGCTAATAGCAACCTAAAAGTTCTATATTGTGAATACAATACAATATCTAAGCTTGACTTTGCAAATGCCACTCAAATTCAAGAGGTATACTGTCAGAACAATCGTATTAATAGTATAAACATCAGAGGGTGCAATAATCTGAACAAGTTAGTGTGTTATTATAATCAATTTACTACCCTTGATTTAGATACACTTTATTGTGCTTTGCCACAAGGAACACCAGCACGTTTGTTCGCAATATATCCTTTGAATTACCCAAGTGACGACGCTGCGATTATTACTGCTACCAATGCTCAAAACGCAAGAGATAAATTCTGGGCTGTAAGGTATTACTTCAGTGGAGATAACAATAATGAAGAAATTCAGACAACTGGTAACTATCAATGTCAAGGTTCTTCTCCAAATCTTAACAAGTATATTACTCTATCTTTAAATCCACAAGCAAATGTTTATTACTTCCAATTAAAAGCGGCTACCCCAAACACGCCTATTCGTGTTGTATATGGAAATGAAACCCGAGATTTATCCATTGGCACTGATTGGAGTTTTCAGGAATACCCAGGTGGATTATCAGAGATTAAGATATACGGTGATGTTGTAGGGCTAAATATTGGCACTGATAACAATAATGATATGTTCACAAATGTCAATCTAAGTAATAATTCAGACTTAGAAGAGCTATTGTGTGCAAATGCTGGACTTTCTACTTTAGATGTAACCAATAGCACAAAGCTGAAGAAACTGCACTGCCAAGACAATAG
>JBHADY010000024.1:0-3464 GCA_041855325.1 Ignavibacteriota bacterium | reverse complement strand
AGAGCCAATATGCGGGTGAGCATCTATCATAATGTCTGGGATAGCCCCGTGCTCCACGAGGATTTTCAGGATTTTCCGCACATTTCCACGTTTATTTGAACGAGTGTATAGCTTGCCATCGGAGAAAGTACCGGCTCCGCCTTCGCCATAGCAATAGTTAGAATCACCATTGATTATGCCTTGAAGCATCAGTGGTTTGATGTCGAAACGGCGACCACGCACGTCTTTCCCACGTTCAAAAACTATGGGTTTAAGCCCTTGGGCGAGCAATTCTAGTGCGGCAAAATAGCCAGAAGGTCCGGCACCTATAATATGGACTACCGGACTTTCTGATACTTGCTTAAAGCGTGAGTAATAATCCTCCTGCTGGCTGGTTTCGTTTTCTGTATAAACATTCACGTTCAGAAGGTACTTGGGAGTCTTTCCGCGACAATCTATCGAACGCCTAATGTGTTCTATCTCCGAGATTTCGCTAACACTTACGCGTGCTATCTTAGCAGCGTGGCGTTTTATATACTCTGTATCTTCTAACTGCTCCGGCAGAAGGTTAAGATCTATATTTTTCTTCATTTATGTTAATTTTAGTAGCTATTCAGATCACTTCACTACAGTGTCGATTTCGAACTCTGGTGGGTCGAGTAGAGTTCTCTTCACTAAGCATAAGTTAGCAGAGCTGATTAATGCAGAGTGATATTTTGCTGGGAAGTCTTCAGGCACGTTGATGTGCATTTTAACTTTAGCAAGTCTTTTGCTTACGCTATCGAATTCGGCTTCTTGTTCGATAGTGATGTTTTCAGTAGAAAGACCTCGGTTTTCGCAAAAGCCTACGATGAAAATACCAGCGCAAGTAGCGATAGAAGCGAGGAAAAGCTCGAATGGAGAAGGAGCAGTGCCATCGCCACCAGCATAAGCTGCTTGGTCAGTATGAACTGTGAATGCACCCACTTGTGCATCTACTTTTTTATTTCCGGGGAAAGTTACTTTTATAGACATATTGATATTTTATCCTAAATGATTAAACAAAAAAATATTATTTAACTAAATGGTTGCCACCATCTACGTTAAGATATTGACCTGTAATATACTTACTGCAAGAAGCAAAGAAGTATACAGCGTCGAAAATATCCTCAATCTTCCCGAAGCGACCCATTGGAATGCGTTCCAATAGCACTTCATTGATGGCAGTGGAGGCTTCGCCTTCTATGTAAATTGCTCCTGGGTTTACCGCATTAACGGAAATGTTCGGGGCGAGTTCGCGGGCGAGAATCTCAGTTAGCTTAAGCACTCCGGTTTTGCTTACGTTGTAGGCGATACGATTGCGCCATACTTCCAGAGAGCTTAGGCAAGCAATATTGATGATACGTCCGCATTCCTTGCTTTTTTCAGCGAACAGCTTAGAACAATAGAACACGGAACGCAGGTTGGTGTCCATTACTTCGTCCCAATCATCAATGCTTGTATTTGCGAGCTTTGCTCTATTGGGATACACGGCGGAATTATTAATCAGCACGTCTATATTTCCGTGATGATTATATATTTCGTCGAATCCTTTTTTTATATCATTTGTGCATTTTAAGTCGAAATGCACTAAAGATACTTTTACGTCTTTACTTTGTATAAGTTTCAGAGTTTGCTCTGCGCTCTCCTTTGATGAATTATAGTGCAGAGCGATATTCCAGCCTTTTTCAGCGAACTTAATAGCCAAGCCCTTCCCGAGGTTTCTTCCGCTTCCTGTAATAAATACTGTCTTCATATTCTTTAATAGTTTAGTGAGAATATAGAAACGAATAGGAACATTTATTAGTGTTTCTTAAATGATTAGCTGCGCCAATCACGAGAAAACGAACTATGATAATGATGAAGCGATTCTCTATTCCATTAATACTTATTAACATTAGAGAAATTTTTACCACAAAATATACAAAAAATATGTAAATTTGCATTCCAATTACAAAAGACTATATAAAAGTGAATAGAGAAGAAAACAACGATAAGTTTATTAAATGCCTTGATAAAGGATTCGTCCGCCTAATCGATTCTATGGGCGATGACGAGGCTATCGTGCAAGCTGCTCGCGTTTCTTATGGCAGCGGAACTAAGTCCTATCGCGAAGATAGAGGGCTTATTCGCTATTTGATGAGAAATAAACATACTTCGCCATTTGAAATGGTCGAATTTAAGTTTCACGTGAAATTGCCTATCTTCGTGGCACGCCAGTGGATACGCCACCGCACAGCGAATGTGAATGAACTTTCCGGCAGATACTCCCAAATGACTGACGAGTTCTATTTGCCTGATTTATCGCAGATTCGCCACCAGTCAGATAACAATAAACAGGGAAGATCTGATATTCATCTGGATGAAGAGACCGCTGATAATGTTCTCCTGAGAATGCACCAAAGCCACAGGCAGTCTTATGATGAGTATCAATCATACTTGCAAGATGACCTCGCTCGCGAGCTGGCAAGGATTAACCTTCCGCTATCTACCTATACTGAGTGGTATTGGAAGATAGACCTACATAACTTATTCCATTTCTTGAAGTTAAGGCTTGACGCTCATGCTCAGTATGAAATACGAGTTTATGCAGAGGCGATTGCCTCTATCCTGCGCGGAATAGTGCCAATAGCTTATGAAGCTTTCGAAGATTTTAATCTATACTCTAAGTCATTCTCTCGTATAGAGTTAGAATTTCTAAAATCGGCTATTGATAAGTCCAAACTAAACGAGAAGACCTTGCTTGATATGGGGCTATCAAAGCGTGAGGCGAATGATATAATCCAAACTTTTATGTAGCTTACTTAGTAAAATTTGTAAAACTTAATATATATTATACTATGAAATTAATGAAATATGTAGTAGCGATAATTGCTCTTGCTTTCGCTGCAAACGCTTACGCAGCGGATTTTGATGCATTATTGCAAGCTAACTTTAAAGCACGTGGCGGAAAGACTCCCGCTCAAATAAAGACGCTTAAAATTGAATCAGAAGCTCAGGCAATGGGTATGAATATGCCTATGACTTTCTATGCTATGGGCGATAAAAAGTTCGCTATCCTCGTGGATATGATGGGCGAAAAAATCAAAATATTAAAAGATGAAAAAGGTACTTCTGTGATTGGCGGTGGTCAAACTGAAGATCTGCCAGCAGGTCAAGCAGAACTGATTGCTATGCAGTTCCCACAACCATTGTTTTTCGTAGGAAATCCATTGGCTAATCCTTCTTCTTGCACAGCAGAAAACACTACTTTAACAAAGAAAAAGCTCAACGGAAAAGACTACGAAGTGATTTCTGTTAGAGTAAGCAAAGCTGTATCTTATGACTTCTATATTGATCCAACTACTAAGTTAGAAGCAGGTGTCGGTTTGGTTCTTCACGAAAGTGGCGACGCTGAATTAGATGCACAAGTGGATCAGTTAAACCAAGTTAGTCCAGTCTTTGAAGTTAGTGATTGGAAAGAAGTT
>JBHADY010000023.1:0-7337 GCA_041855325.1 Ignavibacteriota bacterium | reverse complement strand
GGTATTAACAACTGGGCTATATAATGATTGGTCTTCTACTTGGGATAACCATACATTGTTAATTGAAGGATTAAGCGATGCTATGGAATTCCATAAAGAATTGAAAGGAGCTACCTATCCATCATACGAGGCAATTGATCTGGCGAATGTGGTAGGAGAGTATCCTTTAGATGATAGAAATTCCTCTTTGGCTGCACTTTTTAGAGAAGTTGGCAGGCTTAGGTTATTGGCTGATACATTGGTTTATAGGGTAAATAATAAAGTGGTATTCTCTACGGAAGAAGAGCTTGAAATAAGGAATGATGCTCTTTATTATGGTTACTTTTTCGGTGGTATAGCTCGCTATATGTATGCTTACTATTGGGCGCTAACTCCTAATAAACCGGGTGGTGTTATTAACAAAAGTGCTTTGATTCCGAGCAAAGATTTGTATAACAGTGCTATTCAGTATTTACATAAAGCTAAGCAATATGCTAATGCGCATCAGCAAGGAGTGATTAACACTCTTATTGCTAGAATACACCTAATTCTTGGAAATTACCAAGAAGCATTAGAAGCTGCTGAATTTGGCTTATTCAAAGGTGATGAGGACTTTAAGGCTTATTTTAACACAGTAAATATCAATATATGGAATTCAGATGCGACTTCGCTGAGAATACAGTTCTGTGCTGCTGATAGATATGGTGATTATATATATAAAAATCCAAATGAAGCCAGCAGAATACCAATAATACACGTTAATAGCGAAATTAAAGTACAGTTTGATACAGATACAGTAATCGCTGGTATTAAATATAATAAGGGCGAAGTGTATAAAAGGAAATTCGTTATTCAAAACAAATATGAGTTAGCAAGCTCGCCAATAGTATTTGCTTCTTGGCAGGAAAACTCACTAATGCTAGCAGAGCTTTACTATAGACTAACACAAGATATTGGAATAGCCTTAGATATTATCAATTTTGTTAGAGCGGAATATAAATTACCAGCTCTTCACAAAGAGTTAATATCAGAAGAGTATGCAGATTTTTATGATCTTTTGGCAGAAGAACGCGATAAAACTCTATGCTTCACAGGGTTAAGAATAATGGACCAAAGACGACTGAATAAATGGCACAGAGCCCCAAATAACTCTTGGATGTACTTCCCGATAACTATACAAGAGAAGAACAATAATCCTAACTTGAAGTAGACTGTTACTACAAGCGACCCGAAACACCCCTAAAAAATCATAATAGATAATGTACATATTTTGAAAGTAAAAAAATCTTACGTATTTTCGTAGGATTTTTTTTATAAAATGGAAAAGTCTATTCAATTAGAACTAATGGCGAAAATATATGAAATCAGATAATAATTGTAATACTGATAACAGAATTAATACTGATAACACAAAACATAATATTACTTTAAACGCAGAGCAACAAGCTATACTTGATAAAATACTCGCTCGCGAAATTTGCGTGGGCATTATCGGGCTGGGATACGTGGGCTTGCCACTCGCCTGTGAATATGCAAACTCCGGCGTTAAAACCATAGGTTTCGATGTCTCAGAAAGCAAGGTGAAGTCTCTAAACGCCGGCATTAACTATATAGAAGATATAGACGATGCCTTAGTGAAAAGGCTAATCGAAAGCAAAACTTTAGAAGCCACCACGGACACCAGCAAAATAGCCGAATGCGATGCCATTGTCATCTGCGTGCCGACGCCATTCACAGCGAATAAAGAACCGGATATTAGCTTTATAATAAATGCAGCTCAAAGTGTGAGCGATAATATGAAACGAGGAACTATAGTAGTGCTGAAGTCAACTACTTTCCCAGGCACCACAGAGAAATTTCTAAAGCCGATTATTGATAATGTGAATAACTCAGGCGGCACAAAGAGAGTTATTGGAAAAGACTATTTCCTCGCTTACTCGCCAGAAAGAATAGACCCTGGAAACCAAAAATGGAATACCAAGAACACGCCGATAGCCGTTGGTGGGGTTACTCCGGAGTGCACACACCTTGCATCTGCGCTTATAAATATAGCTGTGGATCAAATCGTGGAGCTTAGCTCGCCATCAATTGCGGAGATGGAAAAGCTTTTAGAGAATATATTCCGCAGCGTGAATATCGCCCTCGTTAATGAACTAGCCAAGCTATGCGATAGAATAGGCGTGAATATTTGGGAAGTTATCGATGCCGCTGCCACTAAGCCATTTGGCTTTATGCCCTTCTATCCTGGACCGGGCATAGGCGGACACTGCATACTTATTGATCCATATTACTTGGAATGGATGGCGCGCGAATACGACTTCGTTACTAACTTCATCACACTCGCTGCCGAGACGAATGAAGATATGCCTTTCTATGTGCGAGATATGGTTATTAAGGAAATCGCTAAGCAACCGATTAGCTCATTCGATGCGAAGATACTTATAATGGGTATGGCATTTAAGAAGAATGTTAGTGATTTAAGGCATTCGCCTGCTCTTAAGGTCTTTGAGCTATTGGACTTAGAGAAGATGAAGAATATAGATTATATAGATCCATATATACCGGAAGTGAAAGTGAATGGGCACAGCGTGAAGTCTATTGAATCGCTCTCGCCAGAGGTGTTGCAATCTTATGATATAGTGCTTATCACGACTGATCACACAGCTTTCGACTTTGATATGGTGGCTAAAAACTCAAAAATTGTGATTGATACACGAAACGCCTGCAAGAATGCGGAAAATCGTAATAATATTGTTCTGCTCGGGGACGGAAAATGAAAAAAGTTATATCAGTAGTGGGCGCTCGCCCAAACTTTATGAAAGTAGCGCCTATTCATCGTGCTTTTCAGAAGTATAGCGACAAAGTGCAGCACTTTATCGTGCATACTGGTCAGCACTATGATGCAAAGATGAGCGATGCCTTCTTTAATGACCTTGATATGCCACACCCAGCATATTTCTTGAATGCAGGTAGCGGTTCGCACGCCGTGCAAACTGCAAAGGTGATGGTGGAATTTGAGAAAATCTGCATAGATGAGAAGCCGGACTTTGTAATCGTGGTGGGCGATGTGAATTCCACTATTGCGGCAGCGCTAACTGCTGTGAAGCTGGGTATTCCAGTGGCACACGTGGAGGGCGGTTTGCGTAGCGGAGATAGAGCTATGCCTGAGGAGGTGAATAGGCTCGCCACAGATGCTATTAGTAATTACTGCTTCCTGACTGAACCATCGGCTTGGGAGAACCTAAAGCGAGAAGCCTTCCCGGAAGAGAATATGTATATGGTGGGCAATACTATGATAGATTCGCAATGCTATGCTATGCCGAAAACGGCTAAGTCCGCTGTGCTGAGCGATAATAATCTCGCAAAGGGAGAGTATGTGCTAATTACTACTCATAGACCAAGCAACGTCGATGAACCAGACCAGCTGGAAATGCTGCTTAAGGTTTATGCTTATCTATCAAAACATAGAAAGGTGGTTTTCCCGATTCACCCACGCACGCTGAAGAACATAGAGAAGTTTAATCTGCAGAAGTACACAGAGAATAATGAGAATATAATCTTACTCGAACCTCAGGGATACATTGACTTCTTGAACTTAATGCTGAATTGCGACTTCGTGATGACTGATTCCGGGGGCATACAAGAAGAAACTACGGCTATTCAAATTCCGTGTCTCACTTTGCGCACCAGCACAGAGCGACCAATCACCATAAGCGAAGGAACGAATAAGCTGATAATCCCAGAATATGAAAATATAATCTCCGCTATAGATGAAATTCTGAACCAGCCACGCAAAGCTGGGAAAATCCCAGAGCTGTGGGACGGAAAAGCAGCGGAAAGAATATGCGAAATCATAGTAAATAAGCTAATATAAGGTATAGTATATAAAGGTATAATACGTAAGATTATGAAAATTATAAATATGAATAGATTGCTACAAGTGGTATTTGCGGCTATTATTTTGCTCGTGCAGGGCGAAGCTATGGCACAGGTTAGCGGTGTGAGTTCTGATATTTCTAAGGTAATGAAAGAAAAGATGGAAGCCAGCTTAGCTTCTGAAAAAGCACTAAGCACTGAGCAGGGCTTGGTGGGCGATATCATTGAGCCGGAACAGTATTACCTTGGTCCCGGCGATGTCCTCTCTTACATTAACTTCAGCGAGGGAGGAGTGCAGCAATTCCTAACTGTAAGCCCAGAGATGAGCCTATTTGTTCCCCGCGCTGGAGAGATTAGCGTTAAGGGAATGAACCTCTTGCAGGCGAAGGAAGCCGTTAATGCAAAGATTAAGCAAATACAGAAAGACGCGATGATTAGCCTTTCTATCTATCGTCCGAGACGTGTGCTATTCACTGTGGAGGGCAATTATTTGTATAATGGAAATTACACTTTGCCGGCTTCGTTCCGCATTTCCACTGCTCTTAGTGCTATAGAGAATATGGCAAAAGATGCAGAAAAGCAAGTGCAAATAGCTATTAACTTAGAACGCAGTGCGGATAAGAATAGACGTCTCCAGCAGCAGCTAAGCGGTTCGGGCTTTGGTGCTAATGCGAACTTTAATGCGAGAAATATCATCATTGTGCGAAATGACGGCAAGACCGAGCACGTGGATATTGAAAAGTCCAAAGTTACTGGCGATGTGAAGCTTAATCCATATTTGCGTGAGAATGATAAGATTATCCTGCCTTTCCCTAATGGAGATGAGGCTTATATTAGTGTATCAGGTGGCGTGAACTTGCCTTCGCAAATTCCATATAAGCGTGGAGATAAAGTATCTGAGCTTATTAATATGGCTGGCGGGCTAAGCGAAAACGCTGATTATGATAATATACAAATAGTATGCAATAGCAATATTAAGACAGTATCATTTAACCCAAATACTAATACTTGCAGCAGTGAGGAGATAGCTCCCGGTTGTGGTATTATCGTTGGTTTAAAAGAAGCTGTTGCGGGGATTCAGAGTAGTAAATCAGAGTTTGTATCTGTGCAGGGCGAAGTGAAGAAGCCGGGCATATACAAACTGCAGGAAGGAATGAAGCTGAAGGACGTAATCGAGCTGGCTGGCGGATTCACAGAGGATGCATATTTGCCGCTGGCTAGTGTTATTCGTCCCGATAAGGAGATGAGCAATAGCAAGTTCGATGATGAATATGTAGACTTCTTTAAGCGTTCTTCGCTCACTATGGATGATTCCACCCGCACGAAGATGATATTCCAAAATAACCTGCCTATAGTCTCTTGCAATATTAGTGATCTATTTGTGAATAATAGCGAAAATGACAACGTTCCGCTGCAGAATGGTGATATCATCCGCATTCCGAAGAATCCTAAATCTGTGTATGTATCTGGTTATGTAAGAAAGCCGGGATATGTGGCATTCGTTCCGGGAAAGACTATGGATTGGTACATAGAAAAGGCTGGTGGATTAACAAGCGAAGGCAAGAAACGTCGCGCCCGCATCATACGCGGAAACTCCAAAGTATGGCTGGAAGGTGATGACGACGAGTTCGTATATGCTGGAGACCAAATCTATGTGCCAACAACTCCGGATCATCCGGCTGGTTCTGAGTATCAATTCTATAATTTGCTCATATCATCTGTTTGGGCTATTATGACAATTGTTAGCTTCGTAGTGCCTCTGTTCAAAAAAGATGAAAAGAAACAATGAGAACACTAAGTATTATATTTGCTATCTTGACTATGATGGCACTTCCCGCAGTGGGCGAGGAAAGCACAGCCAGATATGATAATATTCCCATAGCGAACCCGGTTTATTCCTTCCTTGAGCGTGCCGAGGCAAAGGGGCTTATAGAAGGAATGTCGCTTGCTATTCGCCCGGTTATGCGGATGGAAGTAATCAAAATGCTGAAGATGATACGCAAGAATGAATCGCGTCTTTCGCAGGCGGATTTAAGTGTATTGGAGAAGTATGAACGCTATTTCGAGATCATAAAAGAAGAGAAGCTCGTGGTGTTCTATAGTAAAAATGATACCTCGCAGGTGCTATCGAGTCGCTTCTTCGATGATAATCCAAAATATGTGTATCACTATGCCGAAGGCGAGAGCAATGTGTATGTTTCTCCGCTATTCTCGTTGGATAATATGGCTGTCGGCACTGACAACGCTCAGGGCAAGCAAATGAAGAATGCTTTCTTCACGAATTACGGTTTCCGCATAAATGGTACTCTCGGCGGAATGGTCGGCTATCACCTTGATGCGACTAATGGCGGTGTGCTTGCTGGAGACAGAAATGCGCTGTGGTATGATGAGCACATAAGCAGTAACGTGAAGTTCAACGCACTGAATAGTGATTTCGACTTTATGGAGTCGGGGGTTAATCTAAAGTATAAGAATCTGTTCGTGGGGATATCTAAGGAGTCTCGTAAGTGGGGCAGCGGGATTAACCACAGTCTATATGTTTCCAATTATGCGCCCGCATTCACTTCATTAAACATTGGGGTGGAGCTGGGAATAATACATTATCTATTCACTCACGGTTCTTTGCTCACTCACCTCAGGGATTCTGCCAGCTTTGGCTTTAATGCTACTCTGCCGAGTAAGTACTTAACTACTCACCGCTTGGCGATTAGACCGAGCTGGGGCGAGTTCGCTCTGTGGGAGGGCATTGTGTATTCTAATCGCGGAATAGATATGAATTACCTTAATCCATTCAGCTTTTTTAAGTCTTTGGAGCATTCATTGCGAGATAGAGACAACTCCATTATGGGCTTCGACTTCGTGGTGAGACCTATTGATAATCTAGAATTTAAGGGTACTTTTATTCTTGATGATATTATCTTCTCGGAAATCGGTAAGGACTTTTGGTCTAATAAGTATGCGTGGAACATCGCTATGTGGTATTCGCCAAAGCTGCCTATGGACTTCGGCTTGGAGTATATTCGCATAGAGCCATATACTTTTTCTCACTTTAACTACCTGAATAACTACACTCACGATAGCAGGGCTATAAACACAAATCTTCAACCAAACAGCGATCAAATCGCAGCTGTGTATCGCTTGTGGTGGGGACAGAAAATGCCTCTCGAGCTTAAGCTAGCTTATACTCGCCACGGAGACAATACTTACGACAAAGATGGAAAGGTGATTCACAATGTGGGTGGAGACATCGAACATACGCGCTATTGGGAGGACTCCGATAGAGTGAAATTCCTTGATGGTATTCGCAATGATTATATGACTATACAAGTGGGAGCTGGTTATGAACTTTTCCGCGATTTTATGATAAAAGGTTCATATAGCTTCATTAAAGGCGAGCGAAGTGGCGACTTGCATATATTGCGACTCGGCTTGCAATACGAAAACTTTTAATGGAATTTACTATCTTTCTTGGCGATGAAAAT
>JBHADY010000022.1:0-7270 GCA_041855325.1 Ignavibacteriota bacterium | reverse complement strand
CATTTGTACAATTGTAAGTTAGTGAGTTAATATTATACTTAGGAGTTATTGTGGTAATTAATGTATCGGTACTTTTCATAGTTTGATTGTATAATATAGTATCAATAAATAAATTTAGAAAAGTAACACTGCTGTCATTAACTTCTAAAATTGTCGAAGGATAAAATGCTGAAATACCAGAGGCTTCATAGTCTCTGATTTCATTGAGAAAAGTTTTTGGTAATACTTGTGATCTAACCAATGTATCAGTATAGTACGGAAGATTAGTAGCATTACCATTCCGATCTACATAATATGCTTCGTTGCTAACAGTAAGAAAAAAGACATTATCTTTGTAACTTTTAATATTGAGAAGATATCCTACGTTATAATCTCCTAATTTTGTTAATGTGTATTTCTCTTTTGAGCTGAAGAAAGTCTTAATTTTATCTTTCAAAAATGAATATGTTGTATCAAGATTTGTAAGTCTTAGTGTGTTAAGACAGCTATCTTGCAACACCAAAAAGTAAGAGAAATTCTGTCCAGCAAAAAGTGTCATTAGTAAGTTCGCTTTATCGCCACTTATGTATTCAACACTATTGGGAAGTAGCTTTTTCGTTTTGGTGATTAAAGCGGTATCCTTTGTGGTATGAACAAATCGAACAGAGTAGTCCGAGAACTCTTTCGCAATATTTGTTATAATATTGGAAGATTTCCCAAGCAC
Source organism: Ignavibacteriota bacterium (assembly GCA_041855325.1). GTDB lineage: Bacteria > Bacteroidota > Ignavibacteria > Kapaibacteriales > UBA2268 > CALLXS01. The sequence goes on along the minus strand of JBHADY010000022.1, from coordinate 6,567 downwards.
ACAAGAAGCACAAGAACTTCCGTGCAAAAAGAAACTAATCTGCTTGTTTTTATCCTTGGCGATAATCAAAGTAGCAGATAATAAGAAAAGTACTAAGAACAAATATATTTTTCTCATAGATTACTAATAATGACCATATTAAAATATAATGATAATATAAAAAAATGTAAAGTAATGAATCATCTCAACTTAATGAGGTAGTCTCCTTTGTTCTATTCGTAAACATTGAAAACACAACATTGTCAATGTTTGGTGATAACTAATAAGTATTATGCGTACTTATAATCAAGCCTTCTGCAGTTACTTAGAATATTAGAAAGTAACCGAAATATATTATAAAAGGCTTCCTGAATTGGGTTCGATGCTTGCCAAAATTCGAACCAGATTTTAGCTTTGCACAATTCGGTTGTCAATATTACGAGTACTAAATTATAAAAAAAATAAAATATGCAAGATTTTTTCAAAACTAAACAAAAAAAGGAGCTTACGTAGCTCCCTTAATTGCTTAAAGTTTATATAATTACTCGCCTATAATCTTAACTAAGACGCGCTTATTACGCATTCCGTCGTATTCGCCGTAGAAGATTTGTTCCCAAGTGCCGAAATCTAACTTTCCGTTGGTAACGGCTACTACGACCTCGCGACCCATAACTTGGCGTTTCAGGTGGGCATCGGCATTGTCTTCGAAGCCATTGTGTCTGTACTGAGAATGTGGTTTTTCGGGAGCTAACTTCTCAAGCCAAACCTCGAAGTCATTATGCAAACCGTGCTCGTCATCATTGATGAATACGGAAGCAGTGATGTGCATTGCATTCACAAGCACTAAGCCCTCTTTTATGCCACTTTCATAGAGGCATTGCTCCACGTGCGGCGTTATGTTGATGTATGCGCGACGAGTCGATGTGTTAATATTTAGTTCTTTTCTATAACTTTTCATAAAATTCTCTCTGTTTAAATAATTAAATTTAATTAACATCTGCAGGTGAGTCAGTAGATTCTATTTTAGTAGATTCTATGTATTGAGTTAAGTCATACTCATCCATAAAGTACTTAAAACTTTCGTTGCGATTTTGAGCAGTGAAAGCATCGAAGACCTTCAGTAATTCATACATAAAGTCAATACGACTGTGGAAAGTTGTGTGGCAAATGGCATTAAAGTCTTCTTTGGTTATCTCATTTGTGGTTTCAGGAATGGATAGCTTAAGTTCGGTAGAATCCTTATTCGTTAGTCCGGCGAGATACCAGCTTTCTATCTCTTTGATAACTATCATAATTTTGTTGAATTGCACATTGTCGAAGCGCTCTCGAATTATCTTTTTCTTGAGCTTCGGTGTTTCCACTAAGTCAATATCAGCAGTGAATATATAATCGTAATTCAGCGTGATTATGCTCTGCAGAAACAGCTCAACCTTGGTGCGTTTCCACTGTGCATATTTGAAAATCTCTACGTCATTGTATTGATTCAGGAAGAACGGCACGACTATTTTCTTAAAGAATAGCTCGTCGTCGTTCCCTTCCACGAATATATATAACTTATTCTGCTTCATAGACTATTTGTATATGTTGAACTTAGCTAGCTTATGCTTATGCAGGAAGTGCTTCATCGCTGTGTTCAGCACGCCGAAACCATACTTCATACTGCGATGGAAGTTGATAGACGAAGCCTCTTCGAAGTACTTAGTCGGGCAGGTGATTTCTGCGATTTCATATCCCGCCATAAAGAGCTGAGATAGCACTTGGTTATCGAACACAAAGTCATCTGAGTTCGCATTATAGTTTATGCGACGCAGAGACTCTGCCGAATATGCCCTATACCCAGTATGATACTCGCTAAGCTTTTGGTTTATCATAATATTCTCAAACAAAGTAAGGAAGCGATTCGCCACATACTTATAGAGAGGCATTCCGCCATTCAGCGCCCCCTTACCGAGTATGCGCGAACCCAGTACCACGTCGTATAAGCCATCAGCTATGATGCTAACCATAGGCAGAATGAGGAGCGGAGTGTATTGATAATCCGGATGCAACATAATTACTATATCCGCATTCAGCTCCAGTGCCTTATTATAGCAAGACTTCTGATTTCCGCCGTAGCCGGTATTCTTCTCGTGGCGAATAATATGTTTAATTCCCATTTGCCTTGCCACTTCTATGGTATTATCCTTACTGCAGTCATCGACGAGGACGACGTCATCGACTATATCGAATGGGATTTCATTATATGTTTGCTCTAAGGTCTTGGCTGCATTATACGCAGGCAAAACCACCACAACTTTCTTATCTTTAAACATACCTTACTTTATCGTTCTGTTTGTGCGTCTGAATGATTTAATGAATGTATGGAAATTCGGCGCTCCCGTTTTGGAGAGTTGATCGCTCACCATACGAACATCTTCCACTGTGTATACTGCATTCGGGTTATAATGCTTGATTATATCTATCACCTCTGATAATTGATTGCGCTGGATGATAAGGAACATAATCTTCACGCTGTCCGCCAAAGTGCCACGAGCATCAGTGGAAGTAACAGAGAAATTACGTGAGAATAGATATTCGTTCAGCTCGGTTGCGTCGTATCGAGTGATGATACGCACCACCACCTGACCCATAGCCAGCTTACTTTCGATAAGCATACCGATGTAAGTTCCCGCAGCGAAGCCAATACCCCAGAAGAGATAGTATATAGAGTTATTAAGGTTCTGCATAATCTGAGAAATAGCAGTAATCCACACTACTGCCTCGATGAAGCCAAGGATAGCAGCCATTTTGCGGAAGCCTTTGCCGAGGAAAATAATGCGTATCGTGCTTATGCTTACGTCAATAATACGCGCGATGAGAATGAAGAGCGGGATAAGCACCCACACCACGAATGTCTCGCCAAACATACTTGTAAAATCCATAATTCTTTCCTATTTATGTGTTGTCTTATTCTTTTGTGTCTTTAACTGAGAAGTCTTTGCCATTTATTATTATATTTTCCCCAGAGATGATTTCATCTTCCATCAGCAGGGGTTCATCATCCGTATTTATGCTTGCCTTAATTGTGACTTTCTTTTTCTTTAGTTCTTTTATGAAATCGTCATAATTGGAGATATAAACGGGGTCAACGCTTATTCTCGATTTGAACTCTTTAGCACTTAGGATTATGTTATCCGTGGAGGATGGGTCATCTTCAGCGACGATTTCCTCGTATCCCGCGAGGGTGAATGTAATCTGTTTTTGGTCGAGGAATACCTCGCGTCCGCCACCGAATATCATAATAAAGATAACGATAATAGCCATCACTGCGACCAAGCCGTAGAAAACAGGCATTTTGTTTTTCTTGACCATTTACTGTTGCTCCAGCTTATTTAAAGGTGTATAGGATAATCTCGCAATTGCAAATGCTGCTTACATTATGCTTTTCGGCTTCTGCGCTTTCTTTAGATTTATATCTACCAATAATCACAGCGAACATCTTCTTGCCATTTACATCTTTTTCGATGATTTGGTTCTTTAGTCGCTTTTCTTGGAACTTCTTAGCGACTTCCTTCGCTGCATCAATAGTTGAATATACCCCCGCTTGCAGACCAAATGCTTTAATCTTCTCTTCTTTATGTTGGGCAATAGCAGTGCCAGTAGGGGCATTATTCTTAGTAACTAGCTCTACCTTTGCTTCAGGCACAGACTTAGGAGCGGATTTCGCTTCTTTATGAGGAGGGGCTTTGTGTTTAACTTCTGCTGCTGGAGCTGCATCTTGCGGGTTGCGGTGATACATAAGCGAAACGAATACCACGTCCGACGCAACGGAAATAAACTCCGAAGTCGGCTGGAAAGTCTTAAACTGTTCCAGTGCTTTAACAGCAGAGGCAGTATCGCCCTTCACGGCATAGTACTGCACGAGGCGCCAATAAGCGTCGTCAGTCCATTCGGACTTAGCAAATTCATTAAGTATTTTTCTATAAAGGAAGATAGCCTTATTAGCATCGCTCGTGAGGGAGGCTTGCAGGTAGCATATTCCCGGATCGACTGGATATTTGTTCATCAAGTCATCGAGAATAGCCTGAGCTTCTGCGATTTTCCCATTCGCGATTTTTCTTAGTCCATCTCTCACTTGTTTGTTTTGTGCGAATGCAGTTTGCACGCACATAGCCACAATGGCAATGATAATCGTAATTTTAGTAATATTTTTCATCTCTTTATGCCTAAAATATTCGTTTGTCTACTTTAGAAAAATATTTCAAATATACGTTATTTTTGGAAAATAAACAAAAGAAAAAGAGTAATTAGCCTTATATTTGCATTCTAAGGTTTTTGAGATAATTTGATAGGAAGTTTATGCCTAATATTAACATTAACGTCTTAATCAATAGATATTGGAACAACTGGCAGGTTGATTCTAATATAGAACAGTTTAGTGAAAAACTGAATGCTTACAAAAAAGCAATAAAGAATAATATAGACTCAAATGAAAGCGAAGAAAATCTAAAAAATAAACTATCAGATTTCCTGAAGAGTACTTTTTATAAAGATAAAGACGTTAACACCAAAGACAGAATAGACCTTGCTATTATGAACAGAAATGATAATAACAAGGTAGAAGTAATATTCGAGCAAAAAAGCCCTGTAAATAAGGCTGAATTTCCCAAACATAATGATCTTAACTGCAAAGCTACGCGGGAATTGCTCTTATATTACCTGAGAGAGAAAATTGACAATCAAAATAGTGGCATTAAATTCTTAATTGCGACAAATGGCTATGAGTTCTATGTGTTCGATGCTGTGGATTTCCGCAAGTTATTCTATGATAATAAAAAACTTATTAAGGAGTATAATCCTTGGCGGGAAAAGAAAGTCGATGATAACACCACCCAACATTTCTATGATAAAATAGCAAAAAAGTATATTGAAGAAGTGAAAGATATTTTGCCTTTCGTATATCTTGATATTAGAAATGAAAATGAAGAGACGCTATATAAGTTCTTATCTCCATATACTTTGCTGAAGAGAAGCCACCCAAATGATAGCAATACTTTAAATACAGAGTTCTATAATGAATTGCTGTATATTATGGGGTTAGAGGAAAAAAAATACAAAATCGTAAGAATTGATGCAATAAGAAGAGACATTGGCTCATTATTAGAAAATACTATTCAAAAATTAGTCGACCAAAAACACATAAATAGAATAAATCTAAATAAAAAAATCGCAAGTAACAACCAAGAAGATAGAAAAAAAATAGAAACTCTATCTTTTGAAATAGCAATAGAGTTATTGATAACCTGGATAAATAGAATACTATTCCTTAAGCTGTTAGAGGCGCAGCTATATAAATTTAATATATCTGAAAAAGATGCTGAGAAATTCAAATTCCTGACGATTAGAAGCGATGACAATAATAACTATAACCTAAGGGATTTCAGCTACTTAGATGAACTATTCTTCTCTGTATTATCGCAAGAATTCCCATTTAGAGAAGTGAAAACTCATAATAAATTTAAGCACTTACCATACCTTAATAGTTCTCTGTTTGAAGTGAGCGATATAGAAAAAGAAATATTTACGATAGGAGCACTAACAAATAGAGAGATGAAGGTATATAATAGAACTGTACTGAAAAGCTATGAAATACCTGAAAGCAGGAAAATAAATACTTTAGAGTATTTGTGTAAATTCTTAGATGCTTATGATTTCTCTTCCGTAGGGGAAGTCAATGATGAGAGCGATACTATTATTAATGCTTCTGTACTCGGATTAGTATTTGAAAAAATAAATGGATACAGAGATGGGGCTGTCTTCACTCCAGGATATATCACTATGTATATGTGCAGAGATGCCATCCGCAGAGTAATTGTGCAAAAATTTAATGAATATGGAGAAAAAAATGGATTGCCTATTTATGATAACTATGAACAGCTTAGGCAGAGATTAAATAAAATAACCGATTTAGATGAGATTAATAGGCTAAAGGACGAATTTAATGAAATAAGAATATGCGACCCCGCAGTGGGGTCTGGGCACTTCCTTGTCTCTGCTCTTAATGAGATGATAGTTATTAAGAAAGAGCTGGGACTGATGGGCGAAGATGTGCGATATAACGTAGGAATAAGAAACGATGAACTGCTTATCACAGATATTAATGGAAAGGCTATCACATATAATAAAGAACTTCCTGATAGCCAAGCGCTGCAGAAAGAAATATTCAATGCGAAAAAACATATTATTGAAAACTCTCTATTCGGCGTAGATATTAATCCTAACTCTGTGAATATATGCAGATTGCGTCTGTGGATTGAACTCCTAAAGCATTCTTACTATGATGAAAATGGCGTATTCCAAGCGATGCCGAATATTGATATTAATATTAAGTGCGGAAACTCTTTAATTAGCAACTTCAATCTTGATACTGACTACGATAGAATATCCGGAAGTGACGAAGAATTAATAGGAAAATATAAAGTATTAGTTAAAAATTATAAAAATGAAACTAATAAATTCCAAAAATGGAATATTGAAAATGAAATTAACAAAATATTACATACATTCAATGCTAATGTGTTCGATATTGATCAACAAACAATAGCAGAT